>CAYYHF010000167.1:0-5948 GCA_964471415.1 uncultured Clostridia bacterium
AACTCACAATGAAAGTCAAAGCCGCGAGCCGAGCGAGCCTGCGGCCGGATGATGTTATCGAGTCGGGCATTACCTGCCAGCACCGCCTTTAGAGTTTGTGATATCCTATCTTATCATCAAACCCCTCGCTAATAGAAGCGATGGCTCGAATTACCATCACCCACAACCCTGACGAAGGCGGTCGCCAGATCAGGGTCGAAGCGCGTGCCCGCAAGCTGCTCGATTTCTTCTAGAGCTTCCTCCTTGCTCTTGGCAGCTCGATAGCTGCGGTCGGCTATCATGCTGTCGTAGGCATCGACTATGGCGACAATCCGCGAAATCAAGGGAATCTCCTCGCCCCGAAGTCCCTGCGGATACCCAGTGCCATCCCAGTTCTCATGGTGCGACAGTATGCCATCGGCTATGTGAGCCAGCTCTATGGAGGCCTGCGCCACCCGGTAACCTATCTCCGGATGCTTCCTCACAGCTTCGCGCTCCTCGGGCGAAAGCGGAGCATCCGCCTTGGTCAGTATGCTATCGGGGATACCCACCATGCCGATGTCGTGAATAAGCGTCAGCACCGCCAGGTCATCCAGGACGTTATCGGGCAGACCGAGATTGCGCCCGAAATCCAGCGCGAGTTCGCGCATGCGCAGCACATGGTCTTCTGTTTCGAGCGTTTTTGCGGCCAACGTCCGCATGAGCGACTTCATCAGCGAACCCCGCGCACTCTTGCTCTCGGCCAGTTTCTGCCTGTAGGTATGCTTCTCAGCCTCTGCAAGCACCTCGTGGAGGGGAACGGACGCAGTCCCGCGGGTAGCGGCTCCCAGCGCCAGACTCAGCCTCACAGGGTCGGCAGGCGCCTCGTCAAAGGCGCGTCTCATGCGCAAGACAACCTCCGCCGCTTCATCTTCACCGATGCCCGGCATGATCACCACAAACTCGTCGCCGCCCATCCGGGCCACAGTGTCGTTGGGCCCGGCACAGGCCTCAAGCACCTTGGCGATGTTCACCAGCAGCCTATCGCCTGCCTCGTGGCCAAACGCATCGTTGGCCAGCTTGAGCCCGTTGGCGTCTCCGAAGATCACACTAACCGGCGCTACTTCCTCTAGATCCAGTTCGCCAGCTATCTGTTCCAGGTAGCGCCGATTGTAAAGGCCGGTGAGCGCATCATGTATTGTGAGGTATTCGATCCGCTGTTCAGCCTGAACACGTTCGCTCACATCCTGGAATACCGCCACCACCTCGCCCGATGGCACACGGTACACCCAGTTCTCCCTCCAGCCGGAACGCTGTCCGTTCTCGCAGTAAGCGGGGGGGAGTTTCTCCGCGCACCCTGTGAGCCATACCCTCTGCAGCACTTCCATCAAGCCCATGTTGACCAGCCCGGGTAACGTCTGCCTGAGCCGCCTGCCCACCAGATCCTGCGCAGCGATGCCCTCGATGCTCTCTCCTGCCGCGTTGAACTCCACGACCACAAAGTCCTCCCCATCGTCGACTGCGCGGCAGACGGCAACGCCGTTCGGCATGTGCTCGAACAGCGCCCGGTACTTCTCCATACTTGTCTTGATGAGTTGGTCCTTCTGGACCCGTTCGGAGATGTCGCGGAATACTATCACTTCGCCCAATACACCGTCATCGGGCCCGTGAATCGGCGAAGAGGTATACTCCACGTATCTGGTGCTTTCATCCTTCGCATATATGACAGCCTCGGTCAGAGAGACTCCGGCGGCCAATCGCTTTCTGGACAGGTCCGCTCTCGTAAGCGACAGTCTGAACACGTGGGCTACATCGCACCCCAGCGCATCATGCTCGGTCCATCCCGTTATCGCCGCGGCCTCCGGGTTGAGCAGCGTGACCTTGCCGCCTCGGTTAGTGGTGATCACTCCATCGCCTATGCTCGACAGCGTCACGCGACGCGTGGCCCTGACATGCTTTAGGCCGCCGCGCAAGCGCGCCAGCGGACGCTCATACCCGCCCACGATCACTGCTTCGTAGAGCAGCCAGTATGAGAGCGCTTTCGCAACATAGCCGAAGACGCCGACTGCCGAACTCGCCGCACTGGCGTCCGGGCCGGCGATGGTGAACGCAGCCTGCGACAGCACTGCCACGGTTATCGATGCCGCGGCCAACTCGCGTACGAGCCGGTCGCGCACATCCGATGCAGACAGAGTAAACAGGCTGAGGGCGAGAACCCCCATAGTAATATAGTTGGCCGCTACCATGGCCGGGGTCAACACGCCGTCTGCTGTGGCGCACTCAGGGAACCCCGGCAACCAAAGGACGGCGCCCACCATCGCGATGATGAACAACACCGATCTCAACAGCATCTGCGTGCCCGGCCGGCGCAGTCGCGCATGTCTTGGAGCGATGAACATGGCGAAGGCATGGACGACCCTGGCAGTCGCCCAGAACTGGACACAGCGCTCAATCCCCAGACGAGGAGCGATCGGCAGCATGGGAAGGGAGAGGACATGAAAGGAATCGAGCACCGCGACCGCAAGTTGCGCCATGCCTATGAACATCAAGTAGCCGGAACGGGAGTAGCCGTATGTATGCCACGCAGTGGAGAAGGCGAGCACAGCGAAGAAGATCGCCGCCGCCTCAAACGAGAACGCAATCGCGGGCATGGAACTGCCCAGGGCAATGTAGCCCATCGGCACGATCAACGCCCACACCAGCAAGCCCACGTATACGCGTGAGAGCCATGATTGCTCCTCTGAAGTGCGCACCCTCGATACCTCCGATTTGTGCATGGACAAGAAAACTGCAAACATGGGTTGCATTTCTACATGTATTGCGAAAAACCTTGTACAAAACAGACGCATCTGTGCCGCGGATTGCTCGCATTCTGAGTAAAGCGCGAGACACCAGGCAGGCAAGGCGCGCGCCGATACTAGCTCCGAAAGGCGATATCGCCCGAGTCCAGCTTGAGTAGCCTAAAACCCAGATCGAGTCCGACTGCCTTTCGCCCCTGCTCGCTCCGGATATTCTTGGCCGCCCTTCGAATACGCTCCTTTCCGATTTCTGCGATGGTCGGTCTCAGGCCGCATGCCTGGCAGAACTCCAAGGCGGGCCTGCTCTGGACGGCGTCAGGATCCAGAGGCTGAGCCAGCTGCACCAGTATATAGCGGCGATTGCAGCCGTCCTCCATGTTCTGAAGCATGACGCCGTGCGCGGTGCTGCCGGAACCTGCAAAGAAATCCATAACGATGTCATCGTCAGTCGTCACCGCGCGGACTAGATACTTAATGAGCCCGCTGGGCTTGGTGTAGCTCATGACATCCGCCCCGAAGAGATCGCGGATCTCTTGTGTTGCGTCCTCATTCGTCGGAACGCCGTTGGTCCGGTATGAGAGGAGGTTGGGCGTCTTCTTCACATCGCCGCGGCGGTTGACGTAGTTGGGCCTGAACGGGACCTTGCTGATGACGATCTCGGCGCCCTGCTCCACGAACTCGTCCAGCCTCCGCTGGGAGTATCGCCACTCGCCTCGCAGGCGGAACGCGGTAAGGTTCCGTCCATCCAGAATCGTCACATCGTCCAGCAGTTCAGTCTTGATGTTGCCCGTTGACATGTCCTGGGCCGCCACGACTTGATCAGTGCAGTTGAACCGGACGGCCCCCGCGGGAAACGTAAGGGTCTGAATGCCGTTGCCGGCATTATTGAATGGGTAGTTCTTGCCGTCCTTGACCGAACCTGCGACGAACGGAGGCGACTTCGGCCGATCCTTGGCAAAGCACAATATGTATTCAGTCAGACTGCCCATGTTCGCATTGAGAAACGATGGTTTCTTCTTCTTTTCCCATATGAACACGCCACAGAAGTTTTCCTCCCCGTATACCTCATCGCAGAGCTTGCGAAGATTGGCGAATTCGCGGTCGTCAATGGAAATGAAGATGACGCCATCATCGCGTAGGAGATTCCGGGCCAACGCGAGCCGCGGGTAGATCATGTTGAGCCATTCAGCGTGGGCGTAATCGTCGGGATACACGAACTCGTTCCCGGTATTGTAGGGCGGGTCGATGTAGATCATCTTCACCTTCCTATGAAAGGGTTCCTGAAGCAACTTGAGGACTTCGAGGTTATCCCCTTCGATGAAGAGGTTCTGCGTTGCGTCCCAGTCCACCGATTCCTCGCGGCAGGGTCTGAGCCTGCCCACAGGCGGCGCCTGCGCCGCAAGATACGCCCGGTCCTTGCCGCGCCACGTGAAGCTGCAATCGAGCATGCTCATATCAATCGCCCTCCGCAGCCAAGCTCTTCGCCTTCGCTTGAAGCTTGAAGACCTTGAAGCCGTAATCGCCCCTTGCCCCAGCTGGCGTGGACGCGCCCGCGCCCTGAGACTGCCGCGCGCCCTGTTGGGCGAGGCTCGCTATGACGCGGCGCACGCGTTCCTTGCAGATGTCCGCTATCGTGGCGCAGCCGCTCTGAGCGGCCACTGAGTCCTCCGGGCATGGCTCAGGCAATTGCACTAGGATGAACCGGCGCTTTCCCCCGTCTTGTGCGTTCTGCTCCAAGACCGCCTGCGCCGTTGTCCCCGAACCGGCAAAAAAGTCCATGTAGACGCCTTCATCGCCGCCAACCCACTGCATCAGGCGGCGTATCAACTCCGGGGGCTTGGCGAACTCGAAGAAGTCGTCCAGCCCAAGGCGCCGGAGCGCCGCCGTGCCCAGGTCGTTTGTGACATCGTCCAGCACATCGCGGGGGCGGGTCCCCTTCTTCAGTCTGTCCTCAAGATAGTATTTGGTGTAGACATTCCATCTGGACAGCGACCCGTCCGGCGTCAAGAGCGGACTGCGGGGCGATTCCCGGAACACAAGCAGATGCTTCCTGGCAAGGTAAGACTGTCGGCTCCATCGCCAGACTCTGTCGCGCCTGCTGGCCGGCTTGACCTGTGCCGCATCGGCGACCTCGTCCGGGAAGACCTCGCCGGGAGGGATGACGAAGGAACCATCGGGGCATTCGATCCAGTATCGCTGATTGGGTCGCGGGTCGAGAGCGGCCTGGTAGAGGCCGACTGTAGCGTAACGGCCGCGTGCGTCTTCCTCGGCAAAACGCGCCGCATATGAGGGGCGAACCACATCCATGAACGGCGCAACGCATTCCGCCCGGCGCGCATACACCAGCACGTAATCCTTGGACGGCGCGAAATGTGTGCCCTTGTTAGACGTCTTCTTGGCCACCCGCGTCACGCAACCCAGGCAGTTCTCTTCCCCGAATATCTCATTGCAGATGAGCCTGAGGTTGGCAAGCTCCTGGTCGCCGATGGAGATGAAGATCACCCCATCCTCCCGAAGCAGGCTGCGCGCCAGCGCAAGGCGAGGATACATCATGTTCAGCCAGTTCGTGTGGAACCGCCCGGCAGTCTCCGCGTTCGCCGAGTGGCGAGGCCCTTGCCGCGTGAGCCGGCGATAGTCAGCGATGCTGTGGCGGAAGTCATCCGAGTAGGTGAAGTCCTTGCCCGTGTTGTACGGGGGGTCGATGTAGATCATCTTGATCTCGTTACAGCATTCTTCCTGCAGAAGCTTGAGAGCCTCCAGGTTATCCCCTTCGATCAGGAGATTCTGTGTCGTATCCCAGTCGACCGATTCCTCCGGGCACGGCAGAAGCTCCCCCACCGGCGGGGCCTCGGCGATGCGGCGGGCACGGCTCTTGCCGTTCCACGTGAGGCAGTAGCGTTCGCGTCGATCCTCCACATGATCGCCAAGCGACTCGCGCAGAACATCAAAATCGATCCTGCCATCGACGAAAGCGCCTGGGAATGCGTCCTTAAGCATGCTGATACCACGAACCATAGAGCACATCAACGACCCACCTGTTCTGTAGTCCTGATGATCTTTCGGCGTTCAGCATAAGGGTATCACAGTTCCGCTGGTGTTTCCTAGAGCATCCGCTGCGTCCGTAGGGCATCGCCATCGGCTTCGCAGGGCTGGCAGGCGTTGTGGAAGTGCTGGGCGTGCACCACAGGGTGC
>CAYYHF010000168.1:0-5929 GCA_964471415.1 uncultured Clostridia bacterium
CCGCCGGGTCAACTCCGAGCGTTGGAAGGAAGTCCACCCTTATCCGGTGTTTCTCTGTAGTTACCGCGCCGTTCTCGTCTTTGGCGCTGATCGTGGCGATGTACATACGAAGTTCGGTGTAAACGTGCACAGCCTGTGCGCTGTGAACCGGTTCGCTCCCATCGCCGAAGTCCCACCAGACATCGGCTATCGGCGATGCTCCGGGGGTCACTGTCGCCGCGAACTTCACCTCGAGAGGGGGTTCGCCTACAGTCGGCGTTACCTCTACCTGACTGATAGAGGGGCCTTCAAGTATGTGCGTGACCAGCTCCACCTGGAGCACGGGATTGCGCGGGTCGGATGTGCGCAATTCCAATGTGCTGCGGACATCCTCGCCCGGTCTGCCCAGTTCGCGGGCTTCGAAGCGCAGATCGATCCGCTGGCTTCCGCCTGCAGCCACCGTTCCGCTGCTGGGATCGATGCTGATGCCCTTGGGTACGGGCATCTCCGTGTCTATTAGGTATACGGTGCTGTTCCCGTAAGAGCCTACCCACAGGTTTCCATCCGCGTCCATATCCAGGCCGCAGCTCATGTTCCCGCTTCCCATCGAAGGATGCTGAATCGTGTGTAGGATTGAACGGGTTGCGGGGTCGATCGCATAGATGCGGTCTCCCTGCGCCCGATCCTGGCACGCGACCCACAGCGCTCCCCCAGGACGGTACGCGAGCCCCGCGATGCCTGATGAGGGTCCCCGCCATTTCTCCAGCACCTCGCCGGGGTAGTCCCAGCTGGGTCCCTTAAAATGATAGATCATGTTCTCGTTCCATCCGGCGATGTAGAACGTGTCGGTCTCCGCATCGTAGGCGAGACCGCGTTGCGATACACGAGTCCATGCGCCCTCTGGTTCGATGTGCGCGGCGATCTTTCCCGTTGCGCAGTCAAGCGCGTAGATCCCGTTGTCGCCGCCCTCGCTCACGCTGACATGCCACATGTAGTTCCTATTTTTGTCATATGCCATGTCGGCGACCCATAGGCCCCCGTCAAGCCAAGTGATGGGGTAGCTGATTCCCGTGTAGGTTCCGTCCGGCGCAACCACGTAGATGGCGCTGGAGTCACCGTCGGAAATCCACACGTTCTGGCCGTCGCATCCGATGCCCCACACCACTTTGACGGGCGCGGGAGCGCGCCATTGCTTGATGATGCTTCCCGCTGCGTCGGGCTCGATCATTCCGCCCGAACCCTCGACATCGGGAAGGATCGCATCTATGTACATGCTCTGCGCCGTGAGCAAGTCCGGGGCAAGCAGGCCGTCGACGCATTCGGAGGATGACGGGCTCTCAACTGCTCCACGACTCACTCCCGCCACGAAATCCAGCGCCGTATGGCCCTTCACGTTGCCCAGGGTTATGGACTCCACGGCTTGACCGTCCCACGGCAGAGTCACTTCCACCATAGTCCGATCCACTGTAGCGGCGGGCAACGTACCCACATTCACGATCACGCTCCGCGAGGATGAACCGCCTGCTTCGTCGGTCACGGTGAACACCGCGGTATAGTCGCCTTTTTCCGTGAAGGTATGGCGCGCCTCCAAAGCCTCGATCCTCGGCGAGCCGTCCCCGAAATCCCATTCATAGTGAACGATCGGCGAGTCGGTCCTGCGCACGCTTGCGACGAATCTGACATCGAGAGGCGCTTCTCCGATCATCGGCTCTGCGCCGACATCCGTTATTTCCGGCGGTTCCGCGACATCCACGTTCACCGGTACTGCGATCACGCGCGAATCTGGATCATCGCTGAACAAGATCATATCGCCGCGCCAGTGCCCCTTGAGGCATGTGGAATCAACTGTGACTTCGATATCAATCGATTCTCCTGCGGGCACTACTCCGCTGCTCGGAGTGGATGAGATGATCAACCCGCCCAGGCCCGTCTCGATGAGATAGACCGAAATGTCGGTCTGCGACTGAACCCACAGATTCCCGTCCACATCGAAGTGGATCCCCGCGCCGCCGTAACTGCTGCCCGCGGGATGGGGCATCTGAGCCAAAGTCGCCCGAGTATCGGGATCCACAAGGTAGATCATGTCAGGATCGGCGTTGCTCGCCACCACAAGCACATTGGCGCCCGGATGATAAGCGAGCCCCGAGATGCCCACCTGCATAGGCCATTTCTCGATGACCTCTCCGGGATTATCCCAGCTCAAGCCCTTGATCTTGTAGATGATGTTCTCGATCCATCCGCCGACGAAGAAGGTGTCGTCTTTGGGGTTGTACGTGAGCCCACACTGCGAAGCGGCGCTCCATTCGCCGGTGAGCACAGCATCGCCCGTTGTGCGGCCGGGCTCGACTGTGGGGATGACGCGGACGATTCTTGTGCTATCCACGGCCCACACGCGCGATCCGTCCCAAGTCATCTCGCGTGTGTCGAAACCAGCGTTGCTCCACCACTCCCCGGTCCATCTTCCGTCCGGGGTGAAGACAAAGAAGTTCGGGGCTGCTCCAAACACAACGTCGTTCATGATCAGATTCCGTGTGTTGAGATTCACTGCAACGCCGTAATTGGGGAATGGACGCCCCTTCTTATCAAGTATCTCCCACTTCTTTATGATGCGTCCAGCGCTTTCGGGCAGCCATGGGGAACGCTCCGGGCTGGCGTTGGGCTTGAAGATCCCTTCCGTGGTCAGCGCTCCGTAGTCTGCTATGGCTCCGGGAGCGATCAAGCGCTCTAGTTCAGCCGCGGCGATTCCAAGTTCCTGTGGGCCGAACCTGAGCGTGCCCGGCCCCGCGTTGCTCAGGGTGAGCGTTGCAGTGCCAGTCGTACGAGCGGGCAGGCGGAAGTAGAGCTGCCCAGGCGACCAGCTTGCCGAAGGCAGTTGCCCAACGCGCACGGCGACCTCGGCCGAGGCCTTGGCCCCCTTGTCGTCCACCACGGTGAACTTGGCCGTGTACACGCCTTCCTTGCTGTACTTGTGCTTCGCCACGAACTCATGCACAAGCGGGGTGCCGTCTCCGAAGTCCCAATACTTGTCCGCGATGGTCCCATCGGGATCGTTCGCCGCCGCGAGGAACTCGAACTCCGTCTCAACCGGCCCTCTTTGGGGGTTGACCCCGCAGGCCGTGATGACAGGCGGTTCATTCGGCGCGGTGTCCGCCTTCACCCGTACAGGAACGACTATCTCAGGCCTCAACACATCATTGGTATCGATGACCACCAAGCCATTGAACGCGTTCTTGTTGGCAAACATCGAAAGATCGATCTTGGCCTCAACATCCACACTCCCGCCGGGCCGAACCGTTCCGCTCTTAGCGCCGATGGAGAGCCATGACTCCTTTCGGAACTCAATGGCGAGGTTGTTGTGGATGTAGCCGAGTTCTTCGCGAGGCTTGACGCAGAGGCCGACCCTGCCGTCGGCATCTTCGATGCCGACTGCAGCCCGCTGGTGAGAGTCTGCGGCAAACGCCGTGTCAAGGTATTGATAGGTGATTGTCCCGTCTGGATAAAGTATGGCCTGGAATGTGAGACAAGAGTCTCTCGCGGCTACCTTGTAGTATTCGACTATGAACCTGTCGTTGGTCTCGTCATAGTCGTAGCAGATCCAGCCTCCGTGGTCACTCCCACCCGGCCTTTCTATGGAGTTGTGCCACCACACCGCCAAGAGATCGTTAGGCCAAGGACCGTCAGGAACCTGCGGGTATGGGGCGTAGCCTGGCCCCCGATCCTCACCAGGTTGAAAGCTGAGTATTCCCCAGCGGTATATGGTCAACCTGTTCTTAGGCTGGCTATAGAACGGGAACTCCCACGGAAGATCCACTTCCACGAACAGGGAGCCCTTCTCCATCTTGGTCCCAATGTCTTTGATCTCGACCCAGTCGAACACTGGGCCGTCTGGTTCGTCGCTGTCGATGTAGTAGTAGCCGGAAGAATCCGGCCCGCCCTTCCGAAGCGGTTCGAACTCGCCGGCAGGCTGTGCGAGATCGACTTGCGGCGACATGCCTTCCGCGCCGGCGGGCCTTAAGCTCGCGTCGTCGAACATAGTGATGGTGAAGTCGAGATCCGCGGCGCCCTTGTTGATGATAGTGATCGTCTCCGTGCGCGATGCGCCCGGCGACATGATCACGTCGATCTCGGGCGGGGCGACCTCGGCCTTGGGAACCGGCCGCACTACGATATGGACTGTCTTCGTAGTGGTCAGTCCCTCATCGTCGGTAGCCGTGAGGGTGGCGTTGTACTCCCCTTCTCTCGTGTACGCGTGCACGGGAGTGAGCGTCCCCCTCAGCGGATCACTGCCGTCTCCGAAGTCCCATACGTAATCAGCGATCTCCCCGTCCCGGTCGTATGTAATCGCGGTGAAATGCACCACGAGCGGCGCCGATCCTAGCATCGGATCCGCCTCAAGCGTGACCACGGGGGGAATGACCGACTTGACGCGCGTCAGAGTCTCCACCCGCACCTCGGGGGTATCCTCATCGTTGCTTCGAACCACCAGGTTCGCGCGCCAATCCCCCTTGGCGAGCTTGTTCGACAGGAACGTCACGTCTATGGTCTGGCTTCCGCCTGGTGCCACCGTCCCTTCAGTGGGGTTGGCGGCGATCCACGCGGGAACGAAGATGACCGCGTACTTGTCGTGGCCAGGAGGGAGGTACCGAGCGGGAGGGAAGTACCACGGAATGTTGTACGCAACCTCCAGTCCATCAGTCCCATCGGAGTTCTCGATGCCGATCACTCCGCTGCTACAGTCCCCGTAACCGCCCCAGTCCCAGTCCGTCATGCTCAAGTACTGGAAGGTTATATCGCCTTCCCTGGTTAGTATGGCCTGGAACGTGTAGGGCCCTGTGTATACGTTCCGCATATCGGTCCACTGCACGATGAACGCCTGATCATCGCCGTAGTAGTAGACCGTTCCGCGGTTCACGGACAGTCCGCGTCCGGATGCCGCGATTACATCGTTCGGCTCGGCCGGATCAGGGATGTGGCCCACGCTCGACGGGCAATGAGGACCGAAGGTCAGATACCCATACATGCTTATCCGAGCCTGGTTCTTCATCTCCCCATAGAACGGGAACTCGAACGGGAGGTCAACCGCTGCCTCCGTAGGTCCGTTCCATGCCATGCTCACGCGTGTCCCTATCTCACGGATATCGTTCCACTCAAACGCGGGCCCGCCGGGCTGACGGCTGTCGGCCCAGATATACCCGTATTCATCGGGTCCGCCGGTTCCCAGCGCGCTTACATCTCCATTCAGCAAGCCGATCCCATCGCTGCCGACCACGAAGGGCAGGCTGTCCGGAGCGCCGTTGCCTGACGGGTCGAACCCGGCGAACTCGAAGCCCACAGTGTAATGAAGATCCGCGATGCCGGTATTGGTTATCTGGAACTGAGCCGTGTCGGCATCGCCCCAAGTGAGACGCTTGGGTTCAAGCGAGGTCGGGCTGACTCCGATCTTCGGCTCGATGCTCACGCGGATCTGCACTGCGGCTGTGGCCTCCACGCCGGCAGCGTCGACCACGTGGAACACGGCTTCGTACCTGCCCAGTTCCGTGTAGATGTGGGTAGTTTCGTATTCATGGACAAGCGCGCTTCCATCGCCGAAGTCCCACCACACATCCGTGATCTCCTGGTAGCCCACCGCCGCGCCGCTGAACCTAACCTCCAGCGGAGGCTCGCCCTGATGCCTGTCGGCCTCTGCGCGAGTAATCACAGGCACCGCGCCCGCGGCCAGCGCCCGGGCGGCGTTCAGCCTGCCCCCTGTGACGCAGAGACCGTCAAAGGCCGGTTTCTTGTCGACGGTATCAAGGATGATGTCTTTGATGGTGGCTCCGCTGGTCCATCCCGGCGCGCCTCGGTACAACGGAATGTGAGGATATTTGCCGATGAGAAGCGCCGCGACTCCCGTAACGTGCGGAGTAGCCATGGAGGTGCCCCAGTTGAACCCATACGCTGGTTTGGGTTC
>CAYYHF010000169.1:0-5852 GCA_964471415.1 uncultured Clostridia bacterium
ACACGAACTGGTACAGAAGATTATCCGCGCGTATGAGAGATTTGACTCGCGTAGAGCCGAGGCCGCTCTGGATCGGCGCGAAGAGGGGTGACACCGGTGGCAGAGCCCCGGATTAGGGAGGGCGCATTGCGCATTGGTTCCAGCATAAAGGCCTTTGTAGGCAGCAGGACCATGATAGCCTTGGTCACTGTAGCTGTGTCGTCTCTGATCATCGCATACGCGGTCTTGCCTCAGTCGGTTGCGCTCGAAGCCGGGCAGTTCGCCAAGAGAGACATTGAATCGCCCAGGATGGTTGTTAACCGGGTGGCCACTGATAAGCTCAAGGAGAACGCTCGCAAGGCCTACATGAAGAGCGCCCCGAATTCGCTGGAGAACTACGAGATCAGCCAGTCCTACTCCTACATGGCCGAGGAGTCGGCGGACGCTGTGTTCGAGGCTGTGGCCACAGCGCGAGGGGCCGATCCTGAAGCGGAGCCTGCGGCTATCGCCCGCGCGGCAGCCAAGAAACTGGGGGGAGCGGCCGAGACGCTCAGCCTGTCCGCTGCCGATTTAGCGGGACTGGCCCAGATCCCTCAAGATGAGTTCGCCCGGGCTCGGCAGATAGCCGTATCGCTGGTGGGGCGCACCATGCGCGAGATCCGGATCAGCGATGCCAACCTTCAGCAGGTAGCCCAGGGGATCCCCGATGATCTGACGCGGGCGGGGCTTTCGGCGGGGTGGGTCAAGGCCGTGTCGCGAGTGGTGGTGGGGGCCCTGCGTCCGAATCTCTCATTGGACCTCGCCAAAGTGGAGAAGGCCGCTGAAGAGCAGGCCAACCTGGTCTCTCCTGTATACATTCAGAAGGGACAGAGCATTATCAGAAGGGGCGATGAGGCTACAGAGGAGCACATAGCGATCCTTTCCGATCTGGGCCTTCTGGGTTCGCGGGGAAGCGTTATGGGCTGGATCGGCGTGGTCTGCCTCACGGGAATGGCAGTGGCCTACACGGCCGTGTATGTCCACCAGTTCGCGGGCAGGCTGTCGTCGGCCGAAAGCGGCTTGGCCTTGTGTGCAGTGGCCGGCGTGGCGGTTCTCATTTCCGCCAGTGTTCTGACGAGCCTGGTGCCCGACTACGCGCCGTACCTCATACCCGCGGCGTTTGCGTCGATGGTCATCTCGTCGCTTCTATCTTTGGAGATGGCAATGGCGGTCAATCTGTCAGTGGCAGCGCTGATCGGGATCATGCTGCGAGGGGACGCTTTTGCGATGTTGGCTGCGCTGGCCGGGGGGGCCGCCGGCGCATACGCAGTGCCCAAACTGCGAGATCGGGCCAAGATGACTTGGGCAGTCGTGTTCGTGGGCGGCGCGGTGGCTCTGGTGTCGGTCTGCTATGGCTTCGCCTTCGGCGAACCGCAGATTCTTTCCAGGTGGTATTGGGGTTTTGTGAACGGCCTGATATCCACTGTACTCACTTTGGGTTCGCTGCCGTTCTTCGAGTCCATATTCGGCGTCACGTCTCCGTTGCGCCTGTTGGAGCTGTCCAATCCGGGGCACCCTCTTCTTCGCAGGCTTCTGCTGGAGGCGCCCGGAACCTACCACCATTCGATTCTCGTGGGCAATTTGGCTGAAACCGCGGCTCAAGCCGTGGGCGCCGATGCCCTTCTGGTGAGAGTGGGAGCGCTTTACCATGACGTGGGCAAGCTCAAACGACCGTATTTCTTTGTCGAGAACCAGTTCGCTCAGGCAAACCCGCATGACAAGATAAGCCCGGCGCTGTCTACGCTGGTGATTACGTCTCATGCCAAAGACGGCGTGGAACTTGCCAAGCAGTACAAGCTCCCGAAATCGGTGATCGACCTGATCCAGCAGCATCACGGCACGGGACTTGTTTCCTTCTTCTATCAGCGGGCCGCCGAGAACGACCGAGATCAATCGGTGGACGAGAAGGATTTCAGGTATCCGGGGCCGCGCCCGCAATCGCGCGAGGCCGCCATAGTCATGCTGGCCGACTCGGTGGAGGCCGCGGTGAGGGCGCAGTCGGATGCATCTCCCTGGCAGGTGCAGAGCACTGTCAAGAAAGTAGTCAGGGGCAAGCTTGCCGATGGTCAGCTTGATGAGTGCGACATCACGCTCAAGGATCTGTACGCCATAGAGAACGCTTTTCTAGATGTACTATCGGGAGTGTATCATGAACGTGTCGAATACCCCGACCTTAAGGCAACGGAGACGGCAGTCGGCGCTAGCGCGAACGGCAGCGCGAACGGGAGCGCGAACGGCAGCGCGAACGGCGATACGGGCGCGAACGCTGACGCGGCTGCAGGCGCCAAGGAGAGTCGCAACGCCGATGCGCGTGCGTGTCAAGGCACGGGTGAGCGGGAAGGAGAGGCGACAGATGCCCGCCGAGATCGTGAACAGGCAGACCAAGGTCGACATTCCGCCTGCGCTGGAGCAAAAGGTGAAGGAGGCAGTGGAAATAGCACTAGAGATGACAAGGGGACATGACGATTTCGAAGTGGACGTGAGCTTTGTGGACGATGAAGAGATAGAGCGACTGAACGCGGCGTATCGGGGCGTGCAGGCGCCGACCGATGTTCTGTCGTTTCCCATGGAAGACCCTGACGAGCTGGTGGCGTATGAGGGCGACTGTGCTGAGCTGACTGAGTGCCCTGATCTTCCCAACATCATCCCGGCGGACGAATTCGATGTGTGGGACGGGCAGGATGCGTCCGATGCCTCCGACTGTCGGCTATTGGGGGATGTGGTGATATCGCTTCCCCGCGCGATGGAGCAGGCGGCGGAGTATGGCCATTCGCTGACGCGTGAGGTGTGCTACCTGACCGTACACGGTGTACTGCACCTTGTGGGGTACGACCACGAAGTCGAGGAAGATGCATCTCGAATGAGGGGAATCGAGGAGTCGGTGATGTGCCGGATCGGGCTGCCGAGGTAATTGGAGGCGGGCGGTTTGAAGGCGCGCAACTTGGGTGAGAGTTTCAGATTCGCGGCGACCGGAATCGTTCAGGCTTTTCAGAGTGAACGCAACATCCGTATCCACTTGGCCGCCGCTGTCTTGGCGGCGGTATTCTCGTGCGTGCTCGGCCTTTCCAGGCTGGAGAAAGCAGCCGTGGCGTTGGCGGCCGCACTGGTCATAGCTGCGGAGATGATCAACACGGCCTTGGAGCATCTCGTCGACATGGCTACACAAGACTATCATCCCTTGGCGGCGAAGGCGAAGAACATGGCCGCAGGAGCGGTCTTGGTAGCTGCGGTGGGAGCCGCGATCGTCGGCATAGTCATATTCGGTCCACGATTGGCGCTGGCAATAAGCGGAGCGGGGGCGAGGTGAAGCCGTAGATGGCTGGCAACGCTAAAGCAAAGAGCAAGAGCGTCCGCAGGCAGCGGCAGTGGCTTACGGGTATCATAATCGTACTTCTGTTCATCAATATCCTGGTGTTGGCGCGTGCCGCCGAGCTCATTACATTCCCGGGCGAGGTTTCCAGCACCACGCTTCTGCGCGAGGGCGCTATGTCGTTGGCTGACTACTATGAATCTCAAGCCGCCAAAGCGGGGCTGGACCGCAACAGCGCAGTTCGGGACGGGCTGGCCAAGTTCAAGTTTGAGGTATCCAAGGCGAGCGATGCTGAGAGCATAGCCTACATCATCGGCTACTACGGGCGCGCCACAGGCGAAGTGATCGAGCGTGAACAGGAGAACAGGCGGCGGGAGGCGGTGCTCGCCATAGTCAACTCCGACCCCAAGGTCATCGCAGTGACCGGGCAGGCAATGATCACGGTGTCGATGGGCCAAGACGGACGGATAGTGGTGGAAGACCCCACACGCGTGCTATCGCTTTCGGCCATCGATTCCATACAGAGGAGCCCGTTGCTGGCAGGGTTGGCGGCGCCCATCGACATCGAGATATCGGCCGGCAAGGCCAACGTGATCACGGCCAGAACCATGCAGGATCGGATACGCCTGCTCCGTGATGAGGTTGACTCGCTTCGGCTGTCATTGGAGGAGATGCGGCGCACAGCTGGACATGCTGCGCTTTCGGGTCGGGGTGTAGCGGTGTCGATGTACGATGCTGAAGGCGGGTTCGTGAACGAAGAGGTTGTTCAGGAAAAGGACATTCGGGATGTGGTGAACGAGCTGTTCGCCGCGGGCGCCCAAGGGATCGAAGTCGGGGGGCAACGCATGATCGCCACCTCGTCGATAAGGTCGGCGGGCCCCCAGGTTCTCGTCAACCAGCGCCCGATTCCGGTGAATCCCGTGGTGGTCAGAGCTGTAGGCGATCCGCAGGTCTTAGATAGCAGCCTCGATCTGATAAGAAACTCCCTCAAGCGATGGGGGATCAGAGTGGAAGTGGAGCGGTATGACACCCTTAGCCTACCGCCCTACCGCGCCCAATGACCGTCCGCCCAAGCGGCGGCGCATCAAGTACAAGCGGGTTCGGGTGAGAATGGGCGAGCTGAACTGGCTTGCCTTACTTCTGCTGGCCTCCATCGTGTTGCTCTTCGATGCGCTGGTCATAGCCAGGCAGCTGGGTTTCATCCGACTTCCCGGCGAGCTTACGCAGCTTGACATGGCGCGCAGCGGCTCTCTGGCCTACGTCGAACTGTCCAGAGCCGCGCTTGTGCGCGACGAATTGACCGGAGTAGGGTCGGCTGAGGCAGCGCTTTCCGATGCATCGGAGGGAATAGCCCGCGCGCGAACCAGAGAAGAGATCGGCCGCGGGCTTGCCGAGACGGCATCGCGGCTCTACTCGTCGGTGCAGGCAGATCGGGCCAAGGCGGCGATGGAGCGTGCATTGGAACTGGTGTCGCAGGATGCGCGCGTGCGCGACTGGCGGGGGGCCGAGGCCTATATACTCATTACTCCGCACGGCGTCGATTCCACTGTGCAGGATAGGCGGGGCGCTCTGTCGCGGGAAACGGCGCGGGCTATGTCGAAGGATCCCCTCATAGCTCGCTCGCCCAAGACGATAGAGCTCATCGTGGACAAGTCGGGAGTATCGTTTGAGGTGGGCGATCCCTCAGTGCAGGCTGGGGCGCTCGCGCACGAGATCGACTTGTTGCATGAGTCCATAGCCAAAGCTCGGGAAGACGCAGGCCTTGCTGAACTAGAAGGTCCTGGTGTGGTCGTCATGGCCCACGATGCGCCGTCCGGGTATGCCTGGGACGAGATAGTCCATCAAAAAGACGTACTGGAGATACTGGATTCGCTGTTTGCCGCCGGCGCGATCGGCGCGCAAGTGGGCGGGGAGCGAGTGACGGCCACGTCCTCGGTGAGGTGCATAGGCCCGGTTGTTCTGGTTAACCAGCGCCCGGTGGCGGTCAACCCCATACACATCTACGCCGTGGGCCCTCCGGCGGCGCTGGAGCGGGCGCTTAAGCCTGTGGCGGCCAGGTTCGCCAGAACGGGCAAACGCATAGAGATCAGGCGCGAGTCCACAGTTCATCTCAGCGCGTACACCGGCGGAGGCCTGTAAGCGCGCGTGTTTGGGGGAAGCGGGATTGGGCAAGACTGACTGCGGCATAGATGATCCGGTTGCGAACGTGCATGTCCCGGACGAGCTAATACAGGCAGCTCGGGATGCTCGCGAGAGGGCGTACGTCCCCTATTCCGGATTCCGGGTGGGCGCGGCGGCGCTCGGTGGGAGCGGGCGCGTTTTCACCGGGTGCAATGTGGAGAACGCCTCCTACGGCGCCACCATCTGCGCAGAGCGCACGGCTTACGTGAAAGCGATATCCGAAGGGGAGCGACACTTCGATCATGTAGTGATATACTCCAGTGTGCCTCAGCCTGTGAGCCCGTGCGGAATATGCCGGCAGTTCATGTCGGAATTCGGCCTTGACACGCCGGTGACCATGGTG
>CAYYHF010000170.1:0-5826 GCA_964471415.1 uncultured Clostridia bacterium
CGCGGCGGGAGTCGGACTCGCTGGTAGTACTCGGAGGCCGGGAAAGCCGGCCACATGGGGAAGCGGCGAGGCAAGATCAGTTTGCGCAGGGGAACATCCTCTGCACTCAGAGGCAGGAATAGGATGTCAACGGAACTGAGCAAAATCGCGGAAAAGGCTAAGACTGACCCGGAGCTGCGCTTTACGTCTCTGGCGCATCTGCTTACGCCGGAATTCCTCAAGGAGACCTGGAAGCAGATGAACCGGCATGGCGCCGGCGGAGTGGACGGGGAGACCATCAGGGATTACGAGAGGGATCTGGAGGGGCGTATCGGTGATCTGCATGAGCGACTCAAGGCAGGCCGCTACAAGGCCCGCCGGTGCGTCGAGTCAACATCCCGAAGGGGAACGGGAAAACGCGGCCATTAGGCATCCCGACCGTAGAGGATCGGTTAGTCCAAAGAGCCGTTGCGAGAATCCTGGAGGCGATCTACGAAGCTGATTTCTTCGACGTCTCGTACGGATTCCGGCCAGGGCGAAACCCACACCAGGCACTGCAGAAGCTACGCAGCTGCATCATCGAAGACAGAGGGGGTGGCTGGCTGGCTTGACATCACCTGTCTTGGATGGTAATATTCAACCTAGCAATAGCTGAATATGTGCGTGAACGATGTGCGCCGTCCGGCGCGCATCCGCTGAATCTTCCCTGGTGGAAGAGCGGGGGACCCAAATCCTACTGGTTGGGGCGAATCCTGCAGAGTGCAGGTAGGGCTATCACCTTCGGCCCGAGCCCGTCAGCTAACCTCGCAAGCGACATGAAGGGACGCCCACACTTGCCCGGGTGTGTCCCTGGGCGTTTTTCTTTCCGGGGCGCATTGCGCCTCCGTCTCTTCGTCTGCGGCCGGCTCGCTTGCTGCCGGCTTGTCGCTACGCGGTCCCCCTCAGCACATCGCACGTCTATCTGGAAATCCAGAATGGATGGGGGATGGTCGTGTCCATGAAAC
This sequence comes from uncultured Clostridia bacterium, assembly GCA_964471415.1. Classification (GTDB taxonomy): domain Bacteria; phylum Bacillota; class DTU025; order DTU025; family DTU025; genus UBA5389. The sequence continues at coordinate 984 of CAYYHF010000170.1, forward strand.
ACCGCTGTATGAAGGCTGTTTTGATAGGTCTGTTACTTGCGTGTGCGGCGATTTCGCTGCCTCCGGCGGCAAGCGGCGCAAAGACGGTTCTCTCAGTAATCGTCGACACAACGGCCGACCGCTCCGATGAGGCTCAGGCGATCGCTGAGTATCTGCGCGCTGTGGGCGTGTCGGCGGAGGTGCGGGTATGGGAGTGGAGCGCGCTCAAGGAGCGTATTTTGGCCGGGGAAAGGCAGATGTACCTTACCGACTGGGGCAGCGCCTATTTCGACCCGTTCGATCTAGCCGTGCCCAAGCTCAAGACGGCTGACCGCGGCAACTACTCTTTCTACAGTAACCCGCGTTTCGATGCGGCTCTCGATGCGGCTCTCGGCATGACGAGCGCTGACGAAGAGGCTCGACGGCACGCCTACTTCGAAGCTCAGGATATCCTGCGGGAAGACGCGCCGTGGGTATTTGGCTATTCACTGCTGGAAACCGAAGCAGCTCGCGCTGATGTGCTCGATTGGAAGCCGTCGATGGACTCCAGGATCAACCTACACGATGTGGGGCTGAAACGCGGCGACACCATTGTGGTGGGTATGGCTGCCGACAGCATACTCACGCTGGATCCCGCGGCATACCGCGACCGTATGACCGAGACCGTGATCAGAAACATGTTCGATGGCCTCGTCACGCGCACCGCGGACGGCAGAGTCGTCTGCGAGATAGCGGAGTCGTGGACCGCATCGTCCGATACCGAGTACGTTTTCAAGATCCGCCGAGACGTCAAGTTCCACAACGGGGACCCGCTGACTGCGGACGATGTGGTTTTCAGCTTCGACCGGGTCATCCGCGAAGGCGCCATGGGAGGTAGGACCTCGCCGCGTAAGGGACTGCTGGGTCCGCTGGTTGGTGTGGAGAAAATCGATGGCTACACAGTGAGGTTCAAGCTGTCGTCGCCGTTCTCCGTTTTCCTTCAGGCGTTGGTTCATGTGCAGATAGTTCCCGAAGGATACTTGATGAGCGTGGGCGACAATGCGTTTGCCCGTTCGCCTGTAGGCTGTGGTCCCTTCAGGTTCGTCGACGGGCGTCTGGACGATAGGATCGTGATGGAGCGATTCGATGACTACTACGGAGGTTCGCCCGATCTGCCGCCGGTCGGCCCGGCCAGAGTGAAGAGGGCCATATTCCGCATGATGCCCGACCCCACCGTGAGGGCGGCCGCGCTCAAGACAGGCGAGGTGAGCATCATCCAGACCGTCCCGGCCCACTTGGCGGCCAGCCTGTCCAGGGATGGCAAACTCCAGGTCAGATCGGTCGAAGGGACTCGTGTGTATTGCGCCGAGATGAACTGTGCGCGACCTCCGTTTGACGATGTGCGGGTGCGAAAGGCCATGAACCACGCGATAGACTGGGACACCATTTTGGCGACCATCTACGCCGGAGGCGCATCGCGGCTGGCCACAGGCTTTCTGCCCAGCGGGTTCGGGTACAACCCGGATCTGCCGCCTTACGGCTACGACCCGCAGAAGGCCAGGGCGCTTCTGGCTGAGGCAGGGTACGATGCCAGATGATACGCGCGAGCCGCGTGCAGGTCAAGGTGATCGAGCGGATTGTGGCCACGATCCCGCTGGCGCTGGCTGTGGCTCTTGCGGCTTTTGTGATGATGCGAGTGATACCGGGCGATCCCGTGGACATCATGATGGGGGAGGGGGCCAGCTCTTCAGATGAGGAGATGGCCGCCCTCCGGAGCCAGCTTGGATTGGATCAGCCGATCTACCGCCAGCTTGCGATGTATTTCGGAGGCCTCGCCCGAGGAAGCCTGGGCTACTCGATAGTGCGATCGCGTCCTGTATCGGAGGTCATACGCGAGGCGCTGCCCGCAACCATCGAGCTCGCGCTGTACGCTATGCTGTTTGCTCTGCTTCTGGGCATCCCCGTGGGAGTGATGTCGGCGCTCAAGCACAACACCATGTTCGACACCGTGAGCTCGGCCATGTCTTTCGTCGGCGTGTCGCTGCCCGCGTTTTGGCTGGGCATAGTGGGGGTTCTCGTGTTTTCCATGACGCTAGGGTGGCTGCCCACTTCTGGGCGCATCGCATACGGCATGGAACCATGTCACATCACAGGCCTCCTCACCTTGGACGCGTTGCTCACGGGGAACATGGCTGCTCTGGGAAACGCCCTCCGCCATCTCTGCCTTCCTTCTGTCGCGCTTGGGCTGGGCGTTGCGGCCGTAGTGGCTAGAGTGACCCGTTCGAGCATGCTGGATGTGTTGGGATCGGACTACGTTCTGTTTGCAAGGGCCAAGGGAGTGCCGGAGAGAGCAGTCACCCTGCGCCACGCTTTGCGCAATGCGATGATTCCCACGGTTACTCTGGTGGGGTTGCAGTTCGGTTCGCTCTTGGGCGGGAACATGATTGTAGAGACGATATTCGGATGGCCCGGTCTGGGCAGGGTGGTCGTGGACGCGATATTTGCGCGCGACTATCCTGTGGTGCAGGCATCGGTGATGGTCTATGCGTTCGCCTTCGTTATGGTGAACCTCATTACAGACCTACTATATACGGTTCTGGACCCCAAGATGGCGCTTGAATGACCCAAATGACACGAGACTTCGCGGAGGTGAGACCCATGGGGGAGGCTTCGGCGCACACTGACGAACTATACCAGGGCGCTCTTGCGGGCCCGGCTTGTGCGCCGCACGGCTCGCGCAGGACGAGAGCGGGCATATGGCCTAGACTGATGTCGCACAGGGGGGGACGGCTTGGCCTGATCATAGTTCTGGCCTACATCGTGGTCGCCGCGGCCGCCCCGGTACTGGCGCCGTACTCTCCCGGCGCTGTGGACCTTCTCAGGCGGCTGGTTGGGCCAGGGTTGGGCACCGGCCATCTCCTCGGCACCGACCAGCTGGGCCGGGATATCCTGTCCAGGATAATCTACGGCGCTAGGGTGTCGATTCTGGTGGGACTGTCTACAGTGTGTATCTCGGCGTTTGTGGGCGTAGGGTTGGGTATGGTTGCCGGCTACTACGGAGGTATTCTGGATCGTATGCTCGCTAGGTTCACCGAATTGCTGCTGGCATTTCCTTACCTAATCTTCGTGATAGGAGCGATGTCGGTCATGGGTCCAGGCTTTTGGAATCTGGTTTGGGCCCTAAGCTTCAAGGGCTGGGTGGAGTTCTACAGGCTGGCGAGGGCGCTGGTCATGTCGGAGAAGAATCGGGAATACGTGGAGGCTGCACGTATGCTGGGCAGGTCCGACAGCGCTATTTTGACGCGCGAGATACTCCCCAACATCGTCAACTCAATCCTGGTCCTCGCTACATTGCGCATGGGGAACATGATCGTAATGGAGTCGTCACTCAGCTTTCTGGGCCTTGGCATTCCGCCTCGGATGCCTGCGTGGGGTTCTATGATCAACGATGGACGGCGCTACATGCTCACCTCTCCGCATGCGGCGACCTTCCCAGGGCTAGCGCTGGCTCTGTTGGTGCTGGGGATGAACCTGCTCGGAGAGGGACTGCGCGATGTGTTGGACCCAAAGATGATGGAGGGATAGTATCAGTCATGGGATCTGTAATGATGCATGAGGTTTCCGGCGGTTGGGGCACAGCCCGCGCCGCGGCTTTGGGAACGCGCGCGTTGCTTGACGTGCGCAATCTGAACACCGTTTACCCTACGGCTCGCGGGGACGTGCGCGCCGCAAGAGACGTCAGTCTGACCGTGGCTCCTCGAGAAGTGCTCGGAATAGTAGGGGAATCAGGCTGTGGGAAGAGCGCGCTCCTGCTATCGATCATGCGGCTCGTGCCTCGACCGGGGCGCATTGTGGGAGGCAGCGTGCTGCTAGATGGGGTTGACCTACTTGAGCTGTCGCCGGCCGAAATGCGAGATGTGCGAGGCAGGCGAATGGCCATGGTTTTTCAGGACCCCATGACTACCTTGAATCCGGCGCACCGGGTGGGCGATCAGATCGCGGAGTCGCTGCGCGTACACGGTATGACGCCATCCGGCGCAGGAAGGGACGAATCCCGTCACGCTTGCGCGCGCTCGCGCTTGTGGCAGGCGAGGCGGGACCGCGAGGAAGAGCTCGACTACGTGATCGAGCTGATGAGACGGGTGGGGATCGCGATGCCGCAGCACCGCCGCTTCGAATACCCGCACCAATTCAGCGGGGGTATGCAGCAGAGGATCATGATTGCCATCGCTCTTGCGTGCAAACCGCGTCTGCTGCTGGCCGATGAGCCCACCACCGCGCTAGATGTCACAGTACAAGCGCAAGTGCTGGACTTGATGGAAGAGATAAATCACGACATGGGCGCCGCCATAGTCATAGTCACACACGACCTAGCGCTTGCCGGCGACTTCTGCGATAGCATAGCGGTGATGTACGCAGGGCAGATCGTGGAGTTGGGATCGGCCGAGGCGATCATGGAGGATCCGCTCCATCCGTATACCCGCGGTCTCCTTCTATCCATGCCGCACTTGGGGAGCAGGCAGCCGCTGCGCCCCATATCGGGAGAAGTGCCCGACCTCACGTCTTTGGGCGTGGGGTGCGCCTTCGCTCCCAGGTGCGAACAACGGATGAGCCAGTGCGATGCTGAGGAACCAATGCTTTCGCAGACGAGCGATGGGCGGATGATCCGTTGTCACGCCGGGGCATCTATGCCTCTGTAGCCCCCATGGCTGACGAGTTCATGGTTGACGAAGTCACAATCTGGCGAAGTCTGGCGGTCGGACCTGGCGAAGTTGGGGCGAGGTTGGGGTTGAACGGCCTGCTGTTGTCTGCTATAATAGCGATTGTGAAAGGGTCGGGGCGTGGCGCAGTTTGGCTAGCGCGCTTGCTTGGGGTGCAAGAGGTC
>CAYYHF010000171.1:0-5802 GCA_964471415.1 uncultured Clostridia bacterium
TTCTTCACTCGACACGCGCAGTCCCTGACAACAGCGGTTGTGCCCGGTGATCCCGAGAGCCTTGTCGATTGGCAGCCGGGCGACATAGTGATCTTCGCCGCTCCCATGGCGCATGTAGGAGTAGTCTCCGACCGGCGCCGCATCGATGGAGTACCGTTGGTGATCCACAATGCCGGGCCATGGGCGTCTGAAAGCGACATATTGACCCGCTGGCCAACGCCTGTAACTCACCATTTCCGGTTCCCCAAGCCGGATAGTCGGGACGAGATCCGTGAGTGCCGCTGAAGGGCGCAATGCCAACACGCGTTGTCAACTGCGGCGCCTGCCGCAAAAGACCGCTGTATGGGCCGACAGACTGCGACTCAATCAAGGGCTTCGTCGCTGTCTTGTGTGGCGATGATGTGGTAGGTCGATGCTGAGTGACCAACCAGCAGGGGGCAAGTCCCAAGCAACCTAGTCAGAAATACAGGGATGCTTCGCCCATGTCGCCGACTTCATCTGTCACACGTATGTTTAGAAAGTTCTGGCCTTCCGGCAGGAGTTCAGAGGGGTAGGAAGCCTGCATGAGATATGCCGTCATGCTGCGATCTCCTGCGAATTCCTCGACCGTGTTCAGCAGATAGACTCTCAAGGGATATCCATTTGCTGATACACTGACCATCTCAGATGAAAGATCCGGCGCTATGTCTTCCCGTCCCGCTTGGTATTTCGCGAGGCTCATCGGTCTGAAGTATATAGTTAAGGCTGGATAAGCCCCCTTTATCACAAAGCAATGCAGACCGTATACTTCCAGCCTGTCAATCAGGGCATTTATCACCATGTCGTCAGCTAGCGTGATATTCTGACACTGTGCCTGCGAACCAGTCGTCCACGGCCTATTGTACCACATGACGCAGAACAAGTGATCGCTGTATCGCTGTGATGGCACCCAGGGTTCGGACGCCTGAGCGCCTGGGCGGATTGTGCTTTCCCTCACAATCGGATTGTGTTACAATAGCATTGCGTGCGGCCACGGACGTTGAGTTCGAGTCTTCGGTCGTCGCACGATCAGATCATCTGAATACTGAGGATACCTGCGGGTAGGGTTTGTGCCTGAACCTAGGGTTGACGCTTTCCTGAGTGCATTGTCGTCTCAGGGGTATCAACCCGTCCGCAAGGCGGGTTTTTTCATTGGGCAAAACCGGGTCATGGCGCGTATCGCGGTACTGGCGAGGGTGGGAAGCTGATAGATAGAAGGAGGAGATAGAGAAAATGGCATCATCAGGCGAGAAGGGGAGAACGGGCGATCCGGGAGTCAACAAGCGTGTAGGTGTAGCAGCGATTGTGGTGCAGGACAGGTTGAACGCCGCACCCGCCGTCAACCAGATCCTGAGCGACTATGCAGGCATCATCGTCGGACGGATGGGAATTCCGTACAGGGACCGGGGCGTGTCGGTGATGGCGCTCATCCTGGATGGCGACACGGACACAATCGGGGCCATGACAGGCAAATTGGGGTCGATCGTGGGCGTCAAATCCCGAGTCACGTTGGTGAACTTGGATGGTAAAGACGGAGAGTGAGGTCGCGGCGGTCCTCGACCCGTCCTGCCCGGATCGGGAGATGGCCTTGTGGGCAGACGCCCACAGGGCGCGCGTGGCCGCGGTCGGCCCGTGTGTGCATCTTCGGGCGATAGTGGAGTTCTCCAACTACTGTCGGCAGGATTGCCTCTACTGCGGGCTGCGTTGCAGCAATGCGAAGGTCGCCCGATACCGGATGGCCCCGGATGAGATCGTGCAGGCAGCTGTGGCTGCATGGCGAGCCCACAGGTTCGGCACCTTCGTCCTGCAGTCGGGCGAGGATCCGGGCTACCCGCCGGAGGATCTCGCGAGAGCAATCGGGCGAATCAAGGCATCGACTGGAGCGGCTGTGACCTTGAGCGTGGGCGAGGCGCCTGAGGGCTGTTATCGGCTGTGGCGCGAGGCCGGAGCAGACAGGTTGCTGCTCAAGTTCGAGACGAGTGATCCCGACCTGTTCGCCGCGCTGAAACCCACGACTACACTCGCGGCGCGCATGGGGCGACTCAAAGCCTTGAGAGACATGGGTTACCAAGTAGGCTCGGGCATAATCCTGGGCCTGCCCGGCCAGGATCGCGTTTCCGTAGCCCGCGACCTCATCCTGTGCGGCGAAGAGGACTACGAAATGGTGAGTATAGGGCCGTTCGTCCCGCATCCCGATACCCCGCTCGGCCAGCGAGTGCGTGATCAGGGGCAAACGCAAGCCTCGGCGACAGCGTTGCCGCCTGCCCGGACGCCCAATGTCCGCGCTACATTGAACACCACTGCAGTTGCCCGTCTTCTGACACCAATGGCACATATTCCGGCAACTACGGCCCTTGGGGTGATCGGTGGTCGGGATGGCGGGTGGAGGGGTCAGGCGGCCAGGTATCTGGCCGCAACTGCTGCGTTATGTGGCGATGGACGGGATGACCGCAATGGCCGCGGCAATTCAGAGTACTCAGGCGATGCGCGCTACCTCGCGCTTTTTGCAGGGGCGAATGTGCTGATGTTGGACGTGACTCCGTGGGAATACAGGAGCTATTACGAGATATACCCGGGCAAGCCCGGGGCCGATGGGGATGAACTGGCCGACTCGGTGAACTCGGCGATCCGCGAGATCCGCCGGTTGGGCATGTCGGTCTGCCCGGGGAGGGGAGACAGCCCCAAGGCTCCATGGGGACGTGCCACACAAAGAGGAGAACCCATAGAAAGGAGACAACCCAGATGCTGCGAGATGGAATTGAGTGCACGTTCATAGACGACAACACGATTGCTAGAGCCCTAAAGCAGGGTAAGCGCTACAGCCCAGCTGCTGTCAGGGACGTTTTGGCCCGATCACTCGAGCTGCGCGGACTTGACCTGGAGGAGCTGGCGGCTCTGCTGTGGGTGGACGATTCCGAGCTGCTTGAGGAGGTCTACGCAGCTGCGCGCAAGATCAAGGAGACCATATACGGAAAGCGTCTCGTCTTCTTCGCGCCGTTGTATGTGAGCGACTACTGCGTGAACAACTGCACCTACTGCGCCTACAAGCGCGACAACAAGTATCCTCGGCGCAAGCTCACCATGGACGAGGTGCGCGAGGAGGTCCGGGCGATCCAGAGGATGGGGCACAAACGCATCGCCCTCGAGGCGGGCGAGGATCCTGTGAACTGCAATATCGACTACATCAGCGATGTTATGCAGACGATATACGATACACACTGCGATAACGGCAGCATACGCCGGATCAACGTGAACATCGCAGCTACGACTGTAGACGATTACCGGAGGCTCAAAGACGCCGGCATTGGCACTTATGTGCTGTTCCAGGAGACTTATCACCGCGACACGTATCGCCAAGTGCACGATGGGCCCAAGGCCGATTACGACTGGCACACTACCGCCATGGACAGGGCGCTCTCCGGCGGCATCGATGATGTCGGAATTGGCGTGCTCTTCGGACTGTACGACTGGAAATACGAGACCATTGCGCTGCTTCAGCACGCGCACCACCTGGATGACGCCTACGGAGTCGGACCGCACACCATCTCGTTTCCGCGCCTCAGGCCAGCCGCCGGGATGTCGCTCAACGAGTTTCCGCATCTGGTATCGGACGCCGACTTCAAGCGGATAGTTGCCTGTTTGCGCCTGGCGGTGCCATACACCGGCATGATCCTGTCGACACGTGAAGCGCCCAAGTTCCGCGAGGAAGTGATAGCCCTCGGCGTGTCGCAGATAAGCGCGGGTTCATGTACCGGAGTGGGGGAGTACAGCAGGGGCGAGGCACATGATACTCCCCAGTTTGAGGTGAGCGACCATCGCGACCTCGACCAGATCATCCGCGATCTGCTCCCGTCCGGCTATGTTCCCAGCTTCTGCACGGCGTGCTACAGATCGGGCAGGACGGGGGAGGCGTTCATGTCTTTAGCCAAAAACAGCCACATCCACGAGTTCTGCCAGCCCAACGCATTGCTCACGTTCCAGGAGTATTTGTGCGACTACGCGTCCTCGGATACTGTCAAGTTGGCTGAGCCGGCTATCAGGCGTGCGTTCGCAGAGGTCGATCCTCGGCTCAGGCAGGAGTGCGAGCGCAGGCTTGAGAGGATTAGGGGCGGGGAGAGGGACCTCTACTTCTAGCCGGCCAAGCAGATGCTGAGGAGGAGAGCTATGAGCAGAACGAGCTTCGACAAGACTCCAATGTCGAACCGCATTCACATAGCAGTGCTGGGCAGGATGAATTCGGGCAAGTCCAGCCTGATCAATGCAATATGCGGGCAAGACGTGTCAGTAGTCTCGCCGATTGCCGGCACCACGACTGATGTCGTATACAAGGCCATGGAGATACACGGGCTGGGGCCGGTAGTCTTCATTGATACACCCGGCATCGACGATGAGAGCGTATTGGCCGAGGCGCGCATAGCCCGAACACAGAGAGCTATCAACAAGGCTGACATGGCTCTGGTTGTGGTCGACGCGACCTGCGGCGCGGGCGAGCCCGAAAGCGCGCTCCTGGCCGAGCTCGATAAGAAACGGATACCGTATATCGTCGCGATCAACAAGGCCGATGTAGCGCCGGTGGCCGGCTGCAGTTCGTCGACTGCGTGCGGTGCGTTGCGCGCCAACGCACCACGAGCACATGTCCTACTCGCCCTGCATCGGGACATCCCGCGCGTATCCGTCAGCGCGGCTACCGGAGAAGGCGTAGCACAGCTGATCGAGTCCATCCGGATGCTGGCTTCGCGGGCAGCAGTGTGGGATGGCCCGCCCATAGTCGGCGACCTTTTGGCGCCGGGTGATACGGTTGTGCTCGTGATTCCCGAAGACGCTGAGGCCCCCAAAGGACGGTTGATACTGCCTCAAGTCCGGACGATACGGGACATTCTCGACCACAATGCGGTGGCGATGGCAATGCGAGTGGCCCAGCTCGAAACGGTGTTTGCCGATACGTCTTTCAGGCCGCGACTGGTGATCACGGACTCGCAGGCCTTTCGCGAAGTCGACTCCATCGTGCCCGCTTCTATCGACCTGACATCGTTCTCGATTCTCTTCGCCCGTCACAAAGGCGACCTCGAACTGCTCGCCCATGGCGCGCGCGCTATCGATTCATTGGAGCCCGGCGATAGCGTGCTCATAGTCGAAGCGTGCACACATCATCCTGTCGACGATGACATAGGCACCGTGAAGATCCCTCGACTGCTCAGCCGGAAGATCGGCGGTGAGCTCGCCTTCGAGTGGCGCCGCGGAGCTGACTTCCCCGCTGACCTGGCCAGGTTTAGGCTGGTAGTGCACTGCGGCGGGTGTATGCTGAATAGGCGGGAAATGGTATCACGCCTATCCGCAGTGGAGGATACTGGAGTGCCTGTGACGAACTACGGGATGACCATCGCCGCCTGCCTGGGCATCCTACCGCGGGCACTGCGGCCATTGAGTCTCGCGATGGAACAGACTCGGGTTTGAGGTCGGACCGCGCGCCATTGCTCAGGCGAATTCGCCGGATTCATGCCGTATTTGGCAGACTGTAACCGCCTGCTGAGACGAAGGGACCGTGGCTCCTTATGATTCATCTTGGGAATGCAGAATTCATCAAGATCGCTTTCGGCTGCAGCGCCCTCTTGACCGCGGGCGTGGCGGCTTTGCGTCTGATTGCAGCCTTGGTGCCCTCGCTGGAGACGTTGGCCGTGGCCGGATTGCTCGATGCCCTGCCCGGTGCCGTGTCGAACGGGCGTATTGTGGACGCCCTGACGCCGCTTCTTGCTCTTTTTGCTATCCTGCTATGCGCTTATCTCG
>CAYYHF010000172.1:0-5793 GCA_964471415.1 uncultured Clostridia bacterium
ACCACTCAACTACGGGACTACTCTCGCCGAACTACTTGCTTGCCTTACGCTGAAGAGTATCCAGAACCTCTCCCACCCTGCCCGGGCTCACCCAGAGCAGTTTGAGCTGATCCCAGAAAGCCGGCTGCCACTCGCCGCCGATGGTGTCATCCAGATCAGGCAGGGCCTCGCGCCCGCGAAGCAGGGCGGCAACCTCGCGATCTACTGGAGGATAGATATCCAGAGGCGCGCCAGTGTATGTAGCAATGTGGCCTCCCGCGGCCACCTGTAGCGTCTGCCCGCGGGTAGCCAAGTGCGCAAGCAGCTTCTTGGCCTCCGCAGGGTACTTGGTGTAGGCCGGAACGAAGGCATAGTCGGTGGCGAACACCAGCCCTCGAGCTCCGGGCAGTGCGAACACGCCGAGATCCGCGGGATCTTTCACCATCCCAGTGATCCAGCTTCCCATGAAGAAGAGAGCATAGTCGCCTGCCCACCACAGATCGGCGGCCATAGTCCACTCGATGGGCTCGCTGAAGTAGCCCGCTTTCAGAAGCGGAACCAGCCGGTCTTCGAAGACGGCGCGAACCTTAGGATCAGTCCATGCCGCCTTGCCGGCAATCAGATCGCGGGTCATCTCCGGTCCGCCAAACGTGGCGATGAAGTGCTCCGTCACATCCGACAGCGGCCAGCCTACACCGTTGCCGCTGGCTATCGGCGCACGCACCCCCGGTATCTTCTTTATGCGTGCGCACAGGTCCACGAACTCGTTCCACGTATTCGGAACGGCCAGGCCATGCTGTTTGAAGAAGGACTTCCGGTACCAGAACCCAGGCTTGATTTTCCCGGTATATGGCGCGCCCCACAGTTTCCCGGCGGATTTGACTGCGTCCAGCGCACCCGGCACAAAGTCCGCCTCGTCAAGCGCGCCAGTCATCTCCAGGACATGGCCGCTCTGTGCTTGCTTGTCGATGAACCACGCCCACATGAAGATCACATCGGCCGGAGCCGTCTTCGAATCGAACTGAGCCGGAAGCAGAACAGCCAGGTCCTCCGCGCGGTAAATCTGATAGTCCACACGGATCCCGGTCTCCTTTTCGAACTCCCTGAGCACCGGCATGAACGCTTCCATCTCCGGTCCGGACCAGCCGCTTATCACCGTGAGTTTCTTCTCAGCAGCCAAGCCGGTCAGACTGAAGACGGCAAGCACAGCAAGGAGCAAAAACACTACCTTTCGCCGCATCAAGATCCCTCCGTTCTAGTGGTCTGCGTAAGTCTGCGGACGTACTGACACTCCCGAGATACCAGCAAGGCCAAGTCCGTTGCGGCGTATCACCCCCTCTTGGTCGTGTATGCCCGAGCGCGCGGCGGCCCCACCGAATCCGAAGGCCGGTACTCTACAGGTAAAACGCAGTGAGCGGGCCCGTCCGCGCCGTTCATCTGCTCTATCAGAATCTGAACCGCCATTCGGCCAAGCTCCTGAATGGGCTGCTTCACCGTGGAAAGCGGCGGGTCGACGTATTCGGACATCGCTATGCCATCGAACCCCACAACCGATACGTCTGCGGGAACTGCCAAACCCGCCTCGCGCAGAGCACGCATGGCTCCAAACGCCATCACATCGTTGCACACAAACACAGCCGTCAGCGCCCGGTCTGAATCGATGATGGAGCGCATGGCAGCGTACCCACCTGCCTGAGTGAATTCGCCGGCTTCTACGATGTTTCTGTCAATGGGCAGGCCGGCGCCGGACATGGCCGACCGGTACCCCTCGAACCTGGACTCGGACGCAGTCTGATCCTGCGGCCCTGTTATGCACGCTATCCTGGTATGCCCCAGGCTTATCAGATGGCCAACGGCATCGCGAGCCCCGACCGTGTTGTCGCCGCTGATCCACGAGACTTCCGGATCAGATGCAACACCCAGAAAGACGAACGGCAGTCCGGTGCCGCGCAGGAGCTCTATGCGCTCATCGTTCGCTTTGGGTTCAGTCAGAATCATCCCATCGATCCTGCGCGGATCGGCCAGCTCCGCGTGGGCACGCACCGCTCCTGCGCCATCGCCATCGGGAGCAGACAGAAACAAGCTGTATCCGCTGCGCATCGCCGCATCGCCTGCCGCTCCCAGAAACTCCAGATAGAAAGGATCCGAAAGCGACCTGGGCGCCCACGGCACAACCAAGCCGATGGTGTTAGTCCTTCGCGTAGCGAGTGCGCGGGCGGTGACGTTGGGCCTGTAGCCCATGTGCTGAGCCAGCGACGACACCCGCGCCCGTGTTGACTCGGCGACACGCGGGTCGCCTGACAGCGCCCTTGAGACTGTAGACTTGGAAAGTTTCAGAACGTCTGCAATGTCTTGGAGAGTGGGACTCACTAAATCACCCCTACCATGATCAATCCTGCATCATCGCCCTGTCCATTGCCAATCGGTTGCAACAACCACCTCGCCCGGTTTACCCGGCATTTTACCGATACCGCACTGTCTGTAGTGCAACCGGTTGTATCCTTCGACGCGCAAAGCCGGATTCCTTCTGGACAGTTGGAAAGAGGCCTTGGGAATTTGGGCGGGGTTCCGTCAGAGTCCGTCAGAGTCGTTCCCCCGACAGCGGGCTAATGAGGGAACAACCATCTGTCGAGTTTCGCGGCGGGTTTTCGCCTATCTATCGAGTTTTCCGGCGAAGACTGATTATTGACCTCAGAATCGGGCCGCCGGCCGCCCGCGTGACGGCGCTAAGCGACAACGGCGGCAATAGCGGCAATGGCAAGGGCGGTACGCCGGGCTTGCCCAGTCGCCCGCCCCGTTTGTCGAATCCGTCCAGACTAGACCAGACCCAGTTGACGATGGTTCTGGGCGATCCTGTCGGCGAGACGCTCTATTGACTCCAGGTCTTGACTGCGCGGCAGTCCCTTGCACACTACAGGCTCCAGTACCTCCGCCTTAAGATTCCCTATCAACCCCGAGATCTGCTCCACCGCTCGGCCCCCCCAGCTGTATGAGCACAGGACCGACACGAACTTGGTACGCGGCCGCAGGGCGTTGGCAAGCATCGCGATGTGAGCTGCAGCCGGATGCGCCCCGCCAAGCACGGTCGGAGCGCCGATCACCACGGTCGCGGCATCCACCAAAGACATGGCGATGTGGCCTAGATCCGATGAAGTAAGCTCGAACCTCTCCACGGCGACATTCCGGCTTACCAGCGCGGCAACGAGCGCGTCCACCATAGCGAGCGTGCTCCCGTGCATGCTCACAAAGGGCAGGCACACCTTGCTCTGCAGCGGGCCGGCGCTCCACTCCCTGTAGCAGTCAATGATGTAGCTCGGGTCGGACACGACCGGGCCATGGCTCGGCGCGACGATGTCTATCGACAGCCCATCGAGCTTGTCGAGGTTCTTCACAATGTGACTGCTGAAAGGCATCATTATCTCGGCAAAGTAGCGCTTGGCCGCCTCGCGCTCGCCTGGCCGACCAGTCGAGTAGAGCTCGCTGGTCGCCAGGTGCGAACCGAGAAAATCGCATGTAAACAGGATCTTGTCTTCCGGCGCGTAGGTCAGCATCGTCTCCGGCCAGTGCACCCACGGCGCATGCAGGAACTTGAGCGTGCGTCCGCCCAGGTCGATGGTATCGCCATCGCCCACGGTCACAATCCGATCTTCTGCCACATGTAGCAAGTCGATGAGCATGGGCTTACACTTGGGCGTGCACACCACCGAGGCCTCGGGATACTTGGCCAGGACAGCGGGTATAGAGCCCGAATGGTCCTGCTCCGCATGGTGCGCGACGAGATAGTCCAGGCGTTCCACCGAAGCCAACTGCGCCTCGAGGTGGCGGTACATGGACGGATCCACCGTATCGAGAAGAGCTGTCTTGCTGTTGCCCTTCACTAGATACGCATTGTAGCTTGTCCCGTTGGGCAGGGGAATCAGCGAGTCAAACAGCCGGCGGTCCCAGTCAACCGCTCCCATCCATAGTATGCCTTCACGAATCTGTCTGGATTTCATCCTTTCTAGCGTACCTCCAATCCATTACGTCATCCTGTGAATTCCAACGGCCACGCCGCGGTCAGCGGCGCCGTCACCCCCGGCCGCCCTGCCGGAAGAGAAGCAGCAACCCGGCCACAACAAGCAGCGCAGGCCACCACGCGGCAACCCACCTGAGCGCGGCAGGAGCCGCGCCGGACAGCACCAGCGGAACGCCTACAGCCGTCATTAGCACAGCCGGAACCAGGGCCCAGCGCTCGGGAGCGCCGGCAAACCTCTCGGACACGACTGGTATCAAAAGCCAGCCGGCGGCCATGCCGAGCAGGATCACACCTGCGCTGGCCGGGCCGCGCAGGCGCCAAAACACCTCGTTCGCCAGAAAGGACCCAGCACCGCTACCGAACACAACGCCGCCTACAACGATCAGCCACACACTTCCGTTAGCCGCGCCCCAGAGCAGGCAGAGTGCTCCGATCCCCGGCACAGCCAGCATCCCCATGATCCTGCCCGGCACAAACTGCGCCGCCAGCAAGTAGAAGCCCACAGCGATGAGCGTGACGCCGGCCCAGGTTCGCCTCCGATTGGCCCGAAAGCCCTCCGTGTTCTCCGAAGAATCTCTTTCCTCAGCCATCTCTCACACCTCCCGCCCCGGCACATCGGGGCGCTGACTGTATCTTCAAAGGTTCAGCAGTTCAGTAGTCCTAAAGTGCAGTTTGGCGTAGCCCGCCAGCGCGGAGCGTCCGCTGCCCTGCGGGGAATGGGACGCCGCGATCTGCGATGCCGCCTCCAGTATCCGAGGATCTGAGGCGCCCTTGGGAAGCTCGATACCCGCCTGCTGTGACAGAGCGGCAAGCCTGCGCACGAACTCAGCGCGCGCCAGAATAGAGGCAGCGGCCACGGCAACATCGACCTCCGCTCTGGGGTGCTGTTCTAGCGTAACCTGTCGGCCCTTCTCCATCAAGGCCTTGAGGAGGTATGACTCATCCCCAAACTGATCGGACACAGCCAGCCCACATTCTACATCGCTCAGGAGGTTCTCCAGGCATCTGGCATGAGCCCACGCAAGCATGGTGTTGACATTGCACATGCTCGCATAGAGCTGATTGTAGCGGGCCGGGCCGATGGCGACCACGGAATGAGGACACCTCGACTTGATCTCAGTCGACAGCTTCGCGATGCGCGCATCGGAAAGGCGTTTGCTGTCGACCACGCCTAGCTCGATCAGAGGAAGCTCCGAGCTATCATCCACGTATACGCCGGCTGCTACCAAGGGGCCGAAGTAGTCGCCCTTCCCAGACTCGTCAATCCCTATCCTGGGAATCCCTCGTGCCCGCGCCGGCCCCGTACTCGACGGACACGCGCTCCGCGCGGACGATGCGCTTGCTACGCTGCCCTTGCAGTTCGCTCTCCACCACGCAGCGAGTTCATCGGTCAGACCCGATGACCGCCCCTGAACAAGCGCCTTTCCTGTGCGGTAGGCAGATATAGAAGCTTGGTTTTGCCCATCGCTTATCTTAATCTGCCGCCCATGCTGAATCGGACGATCCTCACACACCGTCCAGCCGCGTTCGGCGACGAACTCGATCAATCGCGCCATTTCGTCCGTAAGCGAAACATCCCTTCTCAGTTTCAACCACCCTCGCTTGAACCATGTACACAATCTATTTTCTGCAGCAACCGCGCGATTCCTTTGCAGCCAAGAGACGAGAAGACCTCACCCTCTGGGGGTGAGGCAGCAGGGCGCAGAACGGCTCGGAAGCTGGCAGGGCTCATTCCCAACCTTTACACACATCAACCCACGCAAGATAGTCTGAGTATTCTTCCAGTTCATCCATGGTAA
>CAYYHF010000173.1:0-5790 GCA_964471415.1 uncultured Clostridia bacterium
CCTTGGAGGACCGGAAAGTTGCCGGAGAATACCCGCCCGGCTGTCCCATTCCTTCCGAGCGCGAGCTGAGCGAGAGATTTCAGGTGAGCCGAATGACCGTTCGGCAGGCTACCAGAATGCTCGTCAGCGAGGGGCTGTGTTATCGACGACGAGGTATGGGCATATACGTTGCGGAGAAGAAGATCCCGTCTGAGACTCAGGCGTTCATGGGATTTACGGACATGGTGAAGTCGCGCGGACTGATACCGTCATCGAATGTGCTGGAGTGCCGGTGGATCCAAGCAGATGATGATCTGGCCGGCATGCTGGAATTGGAGGTCGGGGCGCGCGTTGCCTACATCAAGCGAATCAGGTTCGCGTCCGGCGAACCCATGGGCATCGAGATCAGCCATGTTCCTGAGGCCTGCCACCCGAGTTTGGTGGACCACGATTTCGAGACGGAGTCTCTCTACCGGGTGTTGGAGCAGTCTGGGGTTCGTCCTTCGCACGCCAGGGACACTCTCCATCCGAGTTATCTGGACAAGGAAGAAGCGCAGGTATTCGGGGTCAAACCCAGGACTCTCGTGATCAGGCGAAGGCGTATCGCTTATGTTGCCGACTGGACGCCGGTGGAGGCAACGTTGTCGGTGTATCATCCGGACAAGTTCACATTCGAATTTGATCTTCAGTACAAGGGCTGACCACCCGGGAAGAGCGCCCTCATCTTACGTCCTATCCATCCCATGCCCGCCAATCCGAGCATGAATCTGGGCATTGATGCCACCCCATCGGTTCAGTCGGCACTGGTTCGATCCACCTATTTGCAACGCAAGCGGTATTCCCTCTTGATTCGCCGGCCCATGGGGGCTGAAGGACGCCGCCGTGTCTGCCCGAGCTGCAGCCGTCATCACCGTGTCCAGCAAGGGAGCTTGGCGGTCGCTGTCGGCACGCGCCGATGTGGACCGGTTCCTCGCGGGCATGCCGAGATAGGTACGGACACCGACTAAGCGTTTCACCGTTCAGCCGATATGCCTTGGGCACACGAAGTCGGCTGCGAGGTCTTTGGGACGCTCAGCCATGGCGGTAGCCGGGTGCATCACCGCGCTCCTTTGGTGGCAGATGGGGCAGGCTATCGGTTCCACGCTGTTTGAAGCAAGGTTGTAGAAAACGTCCTGGCGCAGGGTTTCCCGCATGTGCTGCACCTCTAGGCGGGCCCTGACTTTGGGCATGATCCGCACGGCGGCGCTGTCGAGGCGGGCGGAGGCGTGCACGCGATATCTTTCAATCAGGTCCAGGCAGCGGCGTTCTTTCTCGGCCAATGTCGCCTGAGCTTTCCCGGCCAGGCGCTTGCGACGATCCGCGTCTGTGGTGGACTCTTCCCTCGATCTGAGCTGCTCGACGGTCTCGTAGTAGTAGCGGAGCAGCTTGGACAGCTCTTGCCGGCAGTAAACGGCGGCCTGACGTTGGTACTCCAAGTAATCAGGAAGGGCGCTCTTCTCGAGTATCCCCGCTGCCGCCGCTGCTACCTCGGAATATGGATGCAAGAGCGGCTGCAGGTAGGTGGATGTTTGGGCATCGCCCGCATCGATGCGGCGGCCCGCTCCTGCATCGGCGAAGTAGACGTTGATCTGGCTGTCTAGTAGGTCGGTGTCGTCGCCCAGCGTATGGCGGTCCACCGCTACTATTGTGCCGTCTGTGAACTTCTCATCGGATATGTACGACACGACGAATGTGAACACCACCTGTTGGTGGAGTTCGATGGCTGTGGACTCCAAGGACGGGCGGCGACATTTGTCAAACCCGATGCTGTTGTCTATCCACTGCATCAGATTGGGGGGCACCCTCATCGACGCCGGCGGCAATACCGCGCGAAGTCGCAGCGCACGACCGGTGTCGAGGCCTATCCCGACCAGCTTGTCCAGGATCGCGCTTCCGTAGGTCACGTATTCGGCGCCCTGCGTCTCGTCGGCGGCATCGCGGCTGAGCGCGAGAGTAGAAAACTCGGCCAGATCGGCGCGCGCCGCGACTTTGGGCGGCAAGGCCAGGTCGAGTATGTCATCGTCCGCCATATCGGCAACGCCGCCGGCGGCATCGGTCAGATCCATAAGGTAAGCTTTGAGATCAGTCACTGCGGGCTCGGCAGCCATCGTGTTCCTGCACCACCTAAGTCCTAGTCGGTTTGTGCGTGAGGGTCCGTGCTCAAATCAGTTCCGAAGAGCGTGTCCTCATACTCTCGGGTTCGCTGGTATTCCACCTTGGCCTGCGCTAGGCGGTCGCCCAGAGCGCGCATGCCGTCTTCGGCTTCAATTTCAGAGGCAGCGCCGGCCCAGATGTCCATAACCGTGTCCTCGAAGTCCTCTTCATCTTGGACATTGCCCAGGATCATGTCCAGTTCGCCGATGACCAGTTCGAACATGTTGATCTTGGCGTCCAACACGTCCAGGATGTGCGACTCAAGCGTTCCATTGACCGACAGGTTGAACACGTAGACCTCTTTTGTCTGGCCGATCCTGTGGATGCGGCCTATGCGCTGCTCTATTCGCATGGGGTTCCACGGGAGATCGTAGTTGACCATCACGTTGCAGAACTGCATGTTGCGGCCCTCGCCGCCGGTTTCGGTCGACAGCAGGACCTGGCTTTCGCCGCGAAAGGATTCGATTGCCCGGTCGCGCTCGCGCCTGGACATATCGCCTGAGAAGACTGCGTGCGCGATGTTGTCATCGCGCATCGCGCGCGTGAGCATGCCCAGTGTAGCCCTGTAACCCGTGAACACCAACACCTTTGTGTTGGCGCGCCTCACCAGCGATATTAGGGCCTCCGCCTTGGCCGAAGAGCGCATCGACATCGCCTCATCGGCCAGATCATCAAGGCGCTCTGCCGTTTGGGCCTGGCCGCGGGATCTGAGCGTATCGGCCAGACGGTCGAGTGTGGGCGCCGCAGCCAGCATACTTGAGCCGGCCTCCTTCTGGAGAATCTTCAGCGCCATGCGCAGCTGCTCACGGGACTGGGAGGAACGTGCGCCTCTGAACAGACTGCGGACCGCATCAGTGATTTCGGCGTATAGTTTGGCCTCGTCCGGGGAGGGGGCGATCCGAACGGTCTCCGCGCGCCTTCGCGGCAACTCCACCCCGCACGTCTCGCGCCTGTTACGAATCATGATGTCGCGCATGAGATCCCTGAGGTCGGCGGCGTTTCTTGGCTTCAGCCTGTCGCCGCGGGTAATGTACTTTCGGGAAAACTCGGATGCCGTCTCGAGCTGGCCCGGGCGGACCAGGGTGATCATGTTGAATAACTCGGAGAGGTCATTTTGCACAGGCGTAGCAGTTAGCAGCAGTATGTATTTCTTCTGTACGCTATTGACGAGCTTCCAGGCGAGCGTATTCCTGTTCCTGCAGCGATGCGCCTCGTCCACAATGACCATATCGAAGGGCGCGCCCACGATCCGCGAGAAATGCGGCTCGCGCTTGGCGGTGTCAATGGACGCGATGATCCGCTCCTCCGATGCCCACGGATCGGGCTGCGACACAAAAGCCGGATCGTCTGAGACCACGAAGCCCAGGCCGAATTTGGACTCCAGCTCGCCGCGCCATTGGGAGATCAAGGGCGGGGGGCAGAGCACTAGCACCCGCTTGACCAGTCCGCGCATGATGTACTCCATCAGAATCAGCCCGGCTTCAATGGTCTTGCCCAGGCCGACCTCATCGGCCAAAATCGCCCGCCCGCGCATCTTCTGCAGCACTTGCCTTACCGCGCCCACCTGGTATTCAAAGGGCACAATCCCCCTGACAGAGTCCAGAGAGAGGAGTTTGTCAAAGCCGGGACTCATGGACAGCTGCAAGGACCTGTCGTGTACCCGCGACTGGATAATGGTGCCGAATGCCGCGGACTCAAGCAGAGCCACCAGAGCCGAGACTGACGGATCGTCCAGTGTGACGGGGGAGCCGGGCGATGAGATCAAGCGCTCGTTCACCAGCCGCCAAGCTTCTGCATCGAAGTCGGGCGGTAGCGGCGGCTGCTCAGGCTCAGGGCCTGGGCCTGGCCCGGGCACGGGTTCGGGTTTGGGTTGGGGAGCAGGCTTCAGTTCGGGCCCTAGCATTGGCAGGGTCGGCTGAACCGGCGCCTCCGGCTTGGCGGACGTCTCAGGCTGAGCTTTCGGCTTTGACTGTGATTCTGCGGTACGCGTCCTGGATGATGCCGGCGAGGACTCTGGTATAGATGTGGATGCGCGTCCAGACTTTGCAGGGCCTCCTTCTGTGCGCGCGCCGGCACTCGAACGCCTCTTCCGGCCGAGCCAGTCCCACCACATCCAGGCCTCGTTCGCTGGGATAATGACGAATAAGCCGTGAATGCCGCGCACTACGCAGAACAGGAAACCCGCCTCGCCGCCGGCGAAGAGAGAGGTATCTGCGATGAGCGATTTGAGCTTGGGGCAATGTATGATGCGCTCCGA
The DNA here is from genome assembly GCA_964471415.1 of uncultured Clostridia bacterium. Lineage (GTDB taxonomy): Bacteria > Bacillota > DTU025 > DTU025 > DTU025 > UBA5389. Next base: position 4,430 of record CAYYHF010000173.1, read on the forward strand.
CCAATGTGCTATGGCTGGGACAGGCTCGCTGCTGGGGGTAGCGATCTCCATCCGAACGACCTTGGGTCTGCGCGATAGGGCCTGGGCTACCTCGCCTTCCAGCGGGATTGTGCCGTTTTCCAGCATGTCGCGGCTGAGAATGAACCTGGCTATCGGGAGTATGGATCCGTCCACAGTTCGGCCTCCCACCGTTAGCGTTGATATCAGCTTCGAAGCTGCAATCGCCTGCCCTGCTATGAACGAAGACAACTCTGCGAAGAGATGTAAAAGCCATTTCTACTGTGACCGTGCGCCAGCGGCGCGCCGGCGGCGAACCAATGGGAACACCATTAACGACAAGCATTCGACAACACAGATAGCTACAACACCAATTGTACCAGAATGATAGGCGTCTGGCTATTGAGCTATCCGGGCGGCGCGCAGGGTCACGTCAAAGTCGTACTGCCGCCCCAGCTCGCCAGCGTATGAGATGAGGAACCAGTGTGGGATGAACTCATGCGAACTCATCACCACCTCGGATTTGAGCGGCTCATTGGCGAATCCATGAAGCACATCGCCCCGAACGAGCCCCCGATTCGCCGAACGCTCCAGTCCTCCGATGCCAATGCTCTGGATCGCATCGCAAGCGACTGGCTCCGGGCGCAAACTGAAGGACGCGTTTTCGCCGTCGATGGCAAGACGCTGCGCGGTTCCGGATCGGCGGATCGCAAGCCTGTGCGCTCTATGGCCCCCCTGCGCTCCGCAAGGAGCGCATTGTGGTCTCGCACTGCTAGGTCGATTCGAAGACCAACCAAATCGCCGCCTTCAGGCCCTTGCCTGACCCTCTGGACCCAGAAGGAACCGCGGTCGCCGCACACGCAATGCACGCTCAGGCCGAGCATGCCCGTTACCTGGCGGAAGCGAAAGAGGCTGACTACCCGTTCGCCGTCAAACGCAACCAGCCAACCTTGTTCGATGGTATCGCAGCCCTCGACAACGGCGATTTTCCCCCCTCCGCTCATCGAGCGAGAGAGGGGTCACGGTCGCGCTAGGATCCGTTTCATCCGTACAAGTACACGCCTACGCGATCACGTGAATTCCCCACACGTTCGCCAAGCGTTTGGCATCCACCGCGTCAGGGCCGATCATTCGGGCCGGATCAAGTCCAGCCAGACTGTGTAGGGCGTCACAAGTCTTGCTCCGAGCCGAGCCGACCCTGAGCATCCGATGCCCTTTTCCCGCAACCTCGGGGGAACTGTCCCAATTCATGGTTGACGACCCCCATGTCACATGGTAACATATGGGCGAGAATGTATGCTGTGGGGTATCGCCGACCATGCGAACGTCATCTATCCTGCGAGCTTCCTCCAAAGCCCCCTTCG
>CAYYHF010000174.1:0-3023 GCA_964471415.1 uncultured Clostridia bacterium
GAAGCTATGCCGAACCCGGTAGCCAAGGTGATCTCCGAGCGGTTGAGTATCCCCACCATGGGCATAGGGGCCGGTCCTGACTGTGATGCTCAGGTCCTGGTAATGCACGACCTCCTGGGGTTGTTCGATCGGTTCGTCCCGAAGTTCGTCAAGCAGTATGCCCAGATTGGGAAGGACGTGGTAGCTGCACTTGCCCAGTACGATGCAGAGGTGAAAGCCGGAGCATTCCCCGATGAGAACTACAGTTACCACGTGAATGAAGATGTCGAGCGCGAGATTCTCTCTCATCTGAAAGCAACCAGGTAGCGACTGGAAAGGAGAGTCCACAAGATGATCCGACGGAAGATGACCAAGCTCTACCCGCTGACGCTGGTCGTGCTCATCGTGCTGTGTATGACGGGCGCGGTTTCGGTGGGCGAGGGCCAGAAGAACATCTGCACCATAACAGTTGGAGACGGCGTTCTGAGCGTTCTAAAGAACGGGAAGGAACTTCAGACGTATGCCATAGACGCCGAGAAGCAAGTGACTTTCCACATCGAGGGCGACTACGAAGTAGCCTGGGACCAGGCGACTAACACGGCATACGCCGAGGACCCGCTGAGGATCTCGAGCGCTGTAGACCGAGAGCAGAAGGTGGACGCGGCTCTGTGGCAGCTGTCCGCCGAGGCGAGAGCCTGCTTCTGGCAATCGTTCAATATCGCCACACTCAGATTCAATCAGGCTCTGGAGGCAAATGCGGCAGGCGAGACGTTGGCCGTCATTGCCGATATCGACGATACTCTGGTGGACGGCGTAATGTACACCGCGGACGTGTTGCAGGATGGGGAGTGGACGAATGCCGCGTTCAGAGATTCGCTTGCTTCTGAAGCCTGCCTGCCGCTACCGGGCGCTGTTGAGTTCATGAACTACGTTGTGGACAAAGGCGGCGTTGTGTTCTACGTCACCAACAGAGATCCATCTTTGAGGGAAGTCACGTATTCCAGCATGGCCAAAATGGGATTCCCGATGGTCGATGCGGATCACATTTTCATCAGGGAGACCGGAATGGCTTCCAGCAAAGAATCGAGAAGGGCGAACATAGAGAAGGACTACAAAGTAGTCCTCGTGCTAGGCGACAACCTGGAGGACTTCGCCGACCTGTTCCCCGTGAAACAAGGCAACGATGTTCGGCGAAACGCTGTAGACGATATCCGCGACGAGTGGGGGCAGCGGTTCATCATGTTCCCCAACGCTGTCTATGGCGACTGGGAGAAAGCGATCTATCGCTACGACAAGACGAAGACGCCCGCACAGAGAATGGCGGACAAGATCTCCATATTCGATCAGTACAAATACACGAGGCAGTAGGAACGCAATAGGCCAAGTATAGATAGGCGCCTGCGCCCGGGGAACGCCATCGCGCGTTCCCCGGGCGCGAGCATGATATTCCGAATTCCTTGAAAGGTTTTCGCCCGGTCTGTAGAATCTCCAATAGGACAACGTAAACCCATCTTGCGGGGAGGTCAGTCTGCCGGCTGTGCTACAACAAGTTAGGTGCCTAATTCTCGATCTGGACGGTACAGTGTACTTGGGCGACCAGTTGATACCGGGCGCGCTGCGCCTTCGCGAGGTGGCCCAGACCCGCGGAATTGATGTATTCTTCCTAACCAATAATTCCTCGCGCTCACGTGATTACTACTCGGAGAAGCTCACGCGGATGGGGTGGCCGGCCGGGCCCGACGAAGTGCTCAGCTCGTCCCAGGCCACAGCCATCGCTCTCGCGAACCGCGGCTATCGGCGGCTGTATGTTGTGGGTACGGATAGCCTTGTGGACGAGCTTACTGCTTACGGCCTTACGGTATGCGGCGATCAAGAGGAGCGCGTAGACTGCGTTGTTGTGGGGTTCGACACCTCGCTTGTCTATGACAAACTCCGGGCAGCCGGCAGGCATTTGCAGAGGGGCACGCCGATGGTATCCACCAACCCCGACCGGGTCTGTCCGCTGGAGGGTGGCGAGTTCATCCCGGACTGCGCCGCCATAACCGCCTGCCTGGCCACGGCATACGGCACGACTACTGAATACATCGGCAAACCCGAACGCGGCATGTTGGACCTGGTAGAAGCCAACACGCCTTGGCGCGGCAGGCAGATTGCCATGGTGGGGGACAGGCTATATACCGACATTCGTTTTGGCTCCAGGTGGGGACTAGTATCGGTGCTGACGCTGTCGGGCGAGACGAACATGTCCGATCTGGGCCCTGATGATCATCCCGACCTCATCGTGGAGGATGTTGGGCAGTTGGCTGAGATGATCGATCATGCGCGTTCGTAGGCCCACAGCTCTCTCTTGCTGGTGGATACGGCCAACGCCCCGGCGGCCATGATGGACTCGAGTTCGGCGATTGTCTCGACCAGACCGCCCGCGATAAAAGGCGAGAGCCTGTCGGTTGGCAGGCGATGAGCTATGCTGGGAATCACCAGAGCGGGAAGAAGTTCCACCGCGTCCGGGCGTGATGACGCGATGACCTCGAGCCCCGTTTTGAGCGACTCGGAATCCAGCATGAACAGACGTTGAATGGCCATGAGCCCTTCGTTCTTGGCTGCCCGGATCAGAGTGGTTCTGGTAGTGAGTATTCCGCGAACGCCTGTCTCAGTGGCCAGCCACTTTACGCCGGCGGGGTCTTTGCCAATACCCTGCACCAGATCGAGGTGGCAGAAAACATGCATTCCCAGACTCTCGCCGCGTGCGCATACATCGCGGAGGTCGTAGAGCGTGCCTGTCAGAAAGAAAACCAACTTTGCGCTATGGCGGTGGGCCGCGTCCATATCCTCAGCGCGTCTTAGGGCGGGGATAGCCGGGTGTTTCGCGAGATGCCGCCACAAGACGGCGCGGTCGTGTTCGCCGAGACCGGGAGTCCAATTCACTGCAATCCACTCCTTTGCAACTTGGAGGTGCTCATCATGCGCAGGTCTACATTGCTTGCCGTGGTCGCGTCCTTGGTTGTCGCCGTGGTCTGGAGCTCAGCTGCCCACGCTGCCTCTGC
>CAYYHF010000174.1:3123-5787 GCA_964471415.1 uncultured Clostridia bacterium
CTGCCTCTGCTTCCAGCGTATCTCCGAACCCGCTATGCGGGAGCGGTGGAGTCTCGACTGTCATGTACATTTCGCCGGAGAACGCGCCCACCCTTTCTGTCGAATTCGATGGATTTCAGCTGCTCCTTGAGCAGCAGGTTGGGAGGTTGGGAGAGCTTCGGCTCATTGCGGGACTGGGCAGCCCACGGTGGGGGCCCGCCCGCACGGGATCGCTCATAATGTCCGGGAGGACGCTTCCCATGCCCCTTGCCGGCTACTGCCTTGCCGCGCGCAATGCCAACTACGTCCGGTTCGCGGGACTCATGGAGTCGGAGCAGCGTAGGAGGCTTATCGGGCACCGTCTGGAGTACTCGCCGACAACGTGGCTGCGCTTGGGGGTAAGCGAGACTGCCGTGGCATCGGGGGATGTCTCCTCTGCTCTGTACTGGCCTTTCCCCGGTCTGCCTCTTTACGCTTTGCAACGCGCCGTGAGCCAGCGCGATAGGCAGCAGGACAGTCTGATCAACGTCAACTTCGGAGCGGATCTCGCCATTACCGTACCTGCGCGCGGCAAGCGACCACAGATAGAAGTCTACTGCGAGCTTATGGTGGACGATGCGCAGGGCGCCATCTCCAACAGAGACTATGTTCCAGACTTCATCGGCGGGCTCATCGGAGCTAGAATCTCCGAGTTCGCCGCCGACCCGCGTTTCGGGGCGGGCGTCGAGTACGCGGCGATCTCGAATTACGTCTACTCCCATAGAAACCCCGACTGTAATTATGTGTACCGGGGAACGGTTATCGGACATCGTCTTGGACCTGATGCCGACATGTTGGCCCTGTGGGCGGACTTCCGACCAGCCCCCCAGGCGGTCGTTTCGCTTCTGGGCGCCTTTGAACGCCACGGCGAAGGGAAAATCGGCGATCCGTGGTCGTCCGGGCACGGCACAGACCGCCGGTTTCTCACCGGGATCGTCGAGAAGACCGCAACGCTGACGCTGGAAGCACAGAGACGACTGTCGGGGCCTGCGTTCTGCACCGGGCGGCTGGAACTGGCGACCGCATCCAACTACGGGCACGTCCAGGGCTCCAAACACAGTTCATGGCGTATCGGGTGCGGCATCGGCATCAGGTTGTAGCGCTCCCTGTTCAGAACCGAAATCGCAGGCCCGATCTGAGCTTGCCGTAGTTGCGCGGCGGGATCATCCATTCGTACTCGGCGAACCACCTTCCGAACTCGCCGCCGCCCACAAGATGTAGGCAGGCCGCGCCAGGGGAGAACTCGTAGGTGAGGCCTACGCCTCCATAGATGCCGGTCAGCACCGCAAACTGCTTGGGATACACCAGGAGCAGGGACGTGCCGGCGGACTTGACTTGGCGCCCCAGGTCGAGGTTGACCGCCAGACGCAAGTGCCGAGATAGGCCGGCGCCCAGGCCGATGTTGACTCCGTCTGCTATGATCAGCGATGCCTGGACTTGATCTAGACCGGCCCGCGCGGGCGCGGGCGCAGACGCGGGCGCGGGCCCAGACGCGGGCCCAGGCGCGGGCTCAGACGCGGGCCCAGGCGCGGCGGGCGCGACCGCCTCCACCCGGGGCGCAGACGCCGCCATTGCGATGATGCACAGCAGAACCAGTGCGATGGGCGCGATGGTCTTCTCCATTGCGCACACTCCTTCGCTATATGATGTATACTTAGTGGCGTTGCCCCCTGACTGCGCGTACACGCCGTCAGGAGAACGTATCCTGGAGGATCGACTGTTGAAGGATGCAACCGGGTCGCGAGCCGCCCTGTGGTGGGCTTTGGCGCTGGTCTACCCCGCCCTTCTTGTAGTAGCCTCAAGGCGGCCTGAATTCGGCGCTGAGGTCACTCGGATGATAGTCGAGCGGGTCCTGCCGCCACTGAACGACCGGCAGGTTCACATAGTCGTGGTAGCCCTGCGCAAGCTGGCCCACTTTCTGGGCTACTATCTATTCGCCACGATTCTCACGAATGCCTTTCTGTGTTTGTCACATCCTCCTCGCAGTCGCAGGACGCGCGCAATCACATATCTGGCGGTTGCTATGACCGCTGTGGGCGTGGCGTGCTTGGACGAGTATATACAACTCGGCTCGGCATTCAGGACAGGAGCTTTACAGGATGTGCTGCTGGATTCACTGGGCATTGCAGTGGGTCTGGTCGTTCGAATCATGTCCGCCCAAAGCTCAGAAAGACTTTGACGCAGATTGGGTCCAGGGAGCAGGGAGCCGTCAAAGGCCCTACTGTGCACCCCTTCCCCCGAAAGCCGGCGATGCGAGAGCCACTATCTGTCGGATTTCACAACGGATTTTCGCCTATCTGCCGGGTTTCACGACAATGGTTGATGCATAATCGGGTGTATAGGCCCATGGAACAAACAGGGCCGAGTCAATATGGGGATCATTTCCATTGGGACCAACATCACCAGGCACAAAATGGCGCATATGCCCATTCCATCGGCCTCGGGATCCCACGAACTGCCCCTGCAGGCCCCGGATTCCCCGGCCGTCCGGGTATATGCGACTATACACCCGCTTATGCATCAACCATCGCCTGGATTCACGACACATAGAGACAAAAGCGCCGTGAAAACCGACGAATCCTAAAGCCCAGCTAAACCCGGGTTTAACAGCAACTTGCCAGCTTGCAGCCGTATACAGCGGCCCGC
>CAYYHF010000175.1:0-5766 GCA_964471415.1 uncultured Clostridia bacterium
AGGCGGCAATCAGGGCGATAGTGGCGGGCGCCGACATCGTTTTGATGTGTCATGATCCAGATGAACAAGCAATTGCCGTCAAGGCGATCTGGGAGGCCGCGCGGTCCGGGCGTATTCCCAAAGAGAGGATCGAGTCCTCAGCCCGCCGCGTACTGGGCGTGAAGGCGCTGTTCGGGATCGTGACCCCGCCTGTGCCCGCGGAGGCGACCGCGGAGACAGCAGCGACCGGCGGCCTACGAAGCGCGGGCTCACAGGCCAACCGGGCGCTGGCTCTGAGAATCGCCCGCGAATCGGTCACGGTTGTTCAGGACAGAGATGGGATCATCCCGTTCTCGCTCGCCGGCGGGGTGTGCGAAGTCGGCCTGGACGGCGCGGACAACTGCAAGCCTGTGGACGTGCTGGTAATCAGTCCTGACATCAAGAATCTCACCATGGTTGAGGACACCGGTCCCCATGGATCGCCGCTGGCCAAGGCGGTACGCGTGTTCGTGCCGGGGGCATCCGATATGGTCGTGTCGCAGTCGCCGCTCAAGGAGGAAATTGCGGCCGCGGCGACTATAGCCGCCGGACGCGACCTGGTGATCGTGGGTACGCACAATGCGCATCTTTATCCTGCCCAGGCCGAATTGGTCAATCGCGTGGCGCAGGCCGGATCGCCCGTGGTCGTTGTGGGAATGCGCAATCCATACGATCTGGCGGAGTTCCCGGAAGTGGGGACTTTCATCGCTGCGTACAGTTTCAGGGACTGCAGCATGCGGGCGGCGGCTGAGGTGATATTTGGGTCCACCGTGCCCACGGGACGACTGCCCGTCTCCATCCGGGGCGTGAAGGACGTGAGCGGTTTCTATGAGCATCACTGAAAGCAGAAACCCCAGAGCCCACAATCTCGACGCCATGTCTGTGAGGGAGATACTCCAGCTGATGAATGACGAAGACCGAACCGTGGCTGATGCCGTGGGAGCGGTGCTCGATCCCATAGCCGATGCCGTCCAGCTGGTAGTGAGTTCGCTGGCGGCCGGCGGCAGACTGTTCTATGCCGGCGCCGGAACCAGTGGTCGCATCGCGCTTTTGGACGCGGCCGAGTGTCCGCCTACTTTCGGCACTCCCCCCGAGATGGTGCAGGTTTTGGTCGCCGGAGGCGAATCCGCTTTGACTCGAGCGCAGGAGGGCACGGAAGACGATTTTGAGCTAGGCGTGGAAGACGCCAAGGCCAGAGGGATTGCGAGTCTCGATACTGCGGTTGGCATATCTGCAAGCGGAAATGCCCGATACGTTCTGGGCGTCTTGACTCACGCCAAGGGGGAGGGCGCCGTGACTATCGGCCTGACCTGCAACCCATCGTCCGCCATAGACAAGCTGGCAGATGTGGTCATAGCGCCTGTAGTGGGCCCGGAGGTAGTGATGGGATCGAGCAGGCTGAAGGCGGGTACCGCCCAAAAAATGGTGTTAAACATGATCAGCACGGCGACCATGGTCAAATTGGGCCGAGTTTACCAAGACCTCATGATCGAGCTACGCCCGGCCAACCGCAAACTGGCCCGGCGCGTCACGCGCATTGTGTCGATCGCCGCCGAAGTAGACGAATACATCGCCGAGCGCTGCATCGAGCAGGCGCAGGGCAACCTGAAGGCGGCAGTATTGATGGCCACAAACAGCGGGAGACTGGACGATGCTGAAGACTTGCTTGAGCGGGCGGGGAACAACCTGCGCGTGGCCCTGCAGCTTGCTCGGGCCATGGACGGCGGTGGTTGTTCCGATGACTGCATCTGCTAGTATGGTTGACCTAGCCCGCCTAGCGGGCCCGACCAGGCGCATCTGGAGGGTATGTGAGCAGTCGCCGGCGAATGCGAGGAGTGATAGTGGATGAGTCAAGACCAGGTGCTGGCAGGAATCGATGTCGTGATGGTCGGCGACCGCCAAGCGCGAGACGCGGCTTGCACCCTGCGGGCGCTTTCCGGCCGGCGACTGGGCCTCATCACCAACCCCACGGGCGTCACGAGATCCCTTGAGGCGACCATGGACGTGTTTCACAGCGATGGGCGATTTCGCCTCGTGGCGGCCTTCGGACCTGAACACGGCATTAGGGGAGAAGTCCAGGACGCCTTGCACATAGGCGACTTTCGCGACCAGTTCACAGGACTGCCGGTATACAGTCTGTACGGAGCCGCCCGCCGACCCTCGGCGGAGGCGCTGGCGGGCGTGGACGCCATGGTCTTCGACATCCAGGACGCGGGTGTGCGGTTCTACACGTATGTCTCGACGATGCTGCTCGCGATGCGCGCGTGCGCCGAGACGGGCAAGGAGTTCATCGTCCTCGACCGGCCCAACCCCATATCCGGCGCCGTGGTTGAAGGCGGCACTTTGGATGAGCGTTTCGCATCGTTCGTTGGGGCGTGTCCAGTGCCGGTTCGGCACGGGCTCACAGTGGGGGAACTTGCGGTATGGGCCAATGAGACGCTGGGGATCGGTTGCGAGCTTACGGTATGCAAGATGCAAGGCTGGACGCGTTGCATGTGGGCCGACCAGACCGGTCTGCCGTGGGTGATGCCCTCGCCCAACTTACCATCGCTGGATACGGCGACTGTGTATCCCGGAACCTGCTTCGTGGAAGGCACGAACGTGTCAGAAGGTCGCGGTACCACCCGCCCGTTTGAGTTGATCGGGGCGCCCTGGATTGACGGTCGGGCTCTGGCAGACCGCCTCAACGGCTCCGACCTCGGGCTCGCAGGCTGCAGATTCAGGCCGGTCTACTTCGTCCCCAGCTCCTCAAAGCATGCAGGCGAGACATGCTCAGGCGTGCAGATCCACGTGCTCGACAGAAAAACCTTTAGGCCGGTTCGGACCGGAGTGCACATCCTTGCAGCCATATACGATCTCTACCCCGACCATTTCGAGTGGATCGGCCCCGCCGAGCAGGCCTCCACGGGCCGGCTCCACATAGACCTCCTAGCGGGAACAGACGAACTCCGCAGGACGCTGGACGCGGGAGGCGACATCGACAGCTTGCTTTGCACGTGGGACGGCGAAGCGGCCCGCTTTGCCAGAGAGCGTGAGCGGTTTCTCCTCTACTAGATCTCGGCCTTCGCAATGTAGCGCTGCTACTACTACTCTCAGGTCGCACAGGTCGTTGGAGTGTGCGGCTGCGCCGGACTTCTCAGTATGTGGTTGGAGGAGTTGAGGGACGCCGTGTGGGCATCCCTCAACCGGATGTGGTCTCTGCAGGGAACCACGTGCCGGAAAGCACGTACTGCAGACGTATGAGGCCTGTTGTCGCGCCCGCCGCGCTACGGCCAGTTCGGCATCGCCGCGATGCTTAGGATGGCCTCTGTGGCTCAGGTCCTACTCGGCCGAGAGGCCAAACTCGTGCTCTTCCTCTTCTTCTGCAGTGTCTTCCAGGTCGAGTTCAAAGCCTGGCGATTCGTCGGGTTCACCAGACTCGTCCCACTCGTCTGCCTCGTCATCGACCTCGTCTGTGATGGTGTCCTCAATCTGATCCTCCAAGGAAGGCTCCTCGATCTCTTCCTTCTTCTTGCCGCAGCCGACCAGCGATAGCGAGAGCAGCAGCACCAGAAACAGCGCCAGGAGTTTCTTCACAATATCCCTCCATTCTGATACATCGAATACCGGACTTGGATCAGGAGTTTCCTCCTTCACCATTACCCATAATACCACGGTATTTCTATTTGTGAAGACCTTGAGGTAAGGATCCGTCAAAGTGCCTAACGCTCCGGCTTCGACTTGCTGCCAGGATTCAACTGTGCTGAGCATCATAGCAAGGGAGAGGTCATATGGCCGTGTCAACTGCACGCAGGGTGCAGGTAATTCCATTATGGCCGCTTTGGCGAGCACGCCGAAAAGCGACATGCCGAAAAACGATATTGCAGTCCTCTGCGAATGATGTATAATCCATTACTGGTGACAGTAAACCGCGGGTTTACTGTGGCTAAACCTGTCAACCCAAAGTTTACTGTGGCTAAACTCCGGTCGCCGATATGGAGTCCCGGTGGTTTGGGACGCGAGCGGGAGGTGTGATGGATGAACATCGGGAGAAGAATCCGAAACCTTCGGCTGAAGAAGGGCCTTACCCAGGAAGAACTGGGCGAACGCACGGATCTCACCAAGGGCTACATTTCACAGATCGAGCGCGATCTCAGCTCGCCGTCTATCGAAACCTTTTTCAGCATTCTGGAGGTATTGGGTTGTCCGCCGCGGGAGTTCTTCGACGAGGAAAGGCGCGAGCAGAAGGTCGTCTACACCGATGAAGACCGAACCGAGTTCCTGGACGAAGAGCGCGGCTACACCGTTCAGTGGTTGGTGCCTGAGTCCAATGAGAACGAGATGGAACCGATTCTGCTCACCATCGAACCGGGCGGGAAGTTCAAGGAGTTCGAGCCGTCCTCCTCCGACACCTTAGCCTACGTGCTGAGCGGCGCCGTCCGGGTCCGCCTGGGGGCCGGCGTCTATTGTGCCAAAGCGGGGGAGACCATTTACTATCAGGCATCGGAAGAACACCAGATTGAAAACGATGGCAACGGCCCGTCCCAGTTGTTGCTGGTTGTTACCGATTCATACTTGTAAGGCGCGCGATGCGCTAGTTCCTTTGCTCGGGATCGCTGCCGCGAGCTTGCGAACTGCTGTTAGGTGGGGAGGAACCGATGATGGCTGACGATGTGATTGTCCGTTTTGAAAACGTCACCAAGCAATACGATGATGATCCTGCTGTACTCGACAATGTCAGTTTTGAACTTGAGCGGGGCAAGTTCTACACGTTGCTCGGCCCATCGGGCTGTGGAAAGACCACCATCATCCGGCTGATCGCGGGGTTCATCGAGCCCACGAAGGGCCGCATCTTCATGGACGGGCAGGAGATCAGTCGGATCTCGCCGATCCGGCGTAAGGTGAACACCATCTTCCAGGACTACGCGCTTTTCCCTCACCTGAACGTCTTCGACAATGTGGCCTTCGGCTTGGTGGTCAAGAGAAAGAAGAAGTCCGTCATAGACGAAGCGGTGCGCGAGGCCCTGCGTTTTGTGAACCTAGCCGGGCTGGAGAACAGGGCTATCGCAGGTCTGTCCGGCGGTCAGCAACAACGGGTTGCCATCGCCAGGGCGATCGTGAACGAGCCGGAGGTGCTGCTTTTGGACGAACCGTTGTCGGCGCTCGATCCCAAGCTGCGCACGGACATGCAGTATGAGCTGAGGGAACTGCAGCGGCGCCTCGGAATCACGTTCGTGTTTGTCACTCATGATCAGGAAGAAGCGCTCGCTCTGTCTGACGAGGTGTTTGTGCTGCACAACGGGAGGATCCAGCAGAGCGGACCGCCCACCGACATTTACGATGAGCCGATAAACCGGTTTGTGGCGGACTTCATAGGGGAGTCCAACATAGTATCGGGCATCATGATCAGCGACTATCTGGTGGAGTTCGCAGGCGGGCAGTTTGAGTGCGTGGACCGGGGTTTCGACCCGAGCGAACCTGCGGAGATCGTCATTCGCCCCGAGGATCTTGAGATCACCTCGGTCGATCAGGGCAAGCTGAGGGCGCGCGTGGATTCTCAGTTGTTCCGCGGAGTGCACTACGAGATATGTTGCTACGACCAGAACGGCAATGAGTGGATTGTGCACTCGACCAGGAAGGCAACGGTAGGAGACGAAGTCGGGCTGCATTTTGGACCCGATGACATACACGTCATGCGATTGGGCGAAACCGAGGACGAATTCGATAAGCGTATCGAATCGTATGAAGAGGCGCGCTATGCAGTATAGA
>CAYYHF010000176.1:0-5765 GCA_964471415.1 uncultured Clostridia bacterium
TCGTAGAACCCGGGAATGGCGATTCGCTGATCCGGCCCATACAACGAGCGTAGCGCCCAGACCAGCCGCCACGCGGCATTGTCGACCAACGGCGCCTTCCCCGAATGCAGATCTCGAGCGGCCGATTCCACGCTAAGCTCTACATAGGCCATTCCCTTCATACCAAGGCATACTTCCGGTCGACCATCCGCGTGGATACCGCCGTCAAACCACACCATGTCGTCGCACCTCAGCAGCTCTAGGTTCTGGGGCACGAAATCCGCGATGCTCTCGCTACCCATCTCCTCCTCGCCCTCAAGGATGATCTTGATAGTGCATGGACAAGACCCGGCCGTCTCCACATAACTCTGAATAGCCTTGACGATGCAGAAGAAATTGCCCTTGTCGTCCACTGCGCCCCGAGCATAGATGCGGTCGTTGCATTCGCAAGCCGCGAATGGAGGGTGTTCCCACGCCTCAATGGGATCAGGCGGCTGCACATCATAGTGCCCGTAAAATAGCACGGCCCTGGGAGACGTCCCCTTAAGCTCGCCCACGATTATGGGGTTGCGTTCGGTCTCGAAAACCCTGACTGTCATGCCTATGCCCATGAGGTGAGCCGACAGAAATTCCACACACTCGGAGACGCCGACCGGATCCGCCGATACACTCGGTATGCGTAGAAGCGTCTTCAAGTCGTCGACATACCGCTCCTCATTGTCGGCGGCATGTGCCAGAGCGTTGCGATACGTCATGAACCATTCCTCTCGCTTTCCGGCAAGTGTTTCAAGATCACCGCTTGGACGTCTGTGTTTGCACCGGCGCCGGAATCAGACGAAAACAGCGCCAGCGGGTGCTTGGTGGTGATGGCCCAGACAGACCTGCACCTCTCACTTCCTCGGTTGATCCACATGTGAGGAATCGTACTTGGAAAAGATATGGTGTCAAGCGGACCAAGCTCGAAAACCTGGTCGCCCACTATCACTTGCAGATGTCCCTCGACCACCATGCCCTGCTCAAATCCCTGGTGGCATACGGCCTCCGTTCCTCCGCGAGCACCCGGCATCGCCTCGATCATAAAGAACTTGACATCATCAGATACAGGCGATACAACAGCTGTATACGATACTCGGGAACGCGGGTATGCATAGACGCGCTTGTTGTTGTGCGATACCTGATCGTGATGAGTCCCTGGCTCCCTGGCAAAGAAGAACGCCGTTGGAACGCCGAGCGCCTTGGAGATCTTCCTCAGCGAGCTGATAGACGGATTCCCAAGATCCCGCTCGATTTTGCTTATCAGCCCCGTACTGAGCTGGGCCGCCGCTGCTAGTTCCTCGATTGTCATGCCCTTTTGCACTCTCAGCTCGCGTATCGCCGCCCCAAGCAACACCTCTTCATCACTGCCCATGTGATCGGCGTTGGTCATTGATACACCCCCGAGATGGTTTTCACTTTAATGAGGTACTTCGCTGTGAGTGAAACAACTCCTTCTTTTTCGCGGGAGAATCGCCGAAGATCCTCGAATCAAAGCGGCTGTCAGACGGTGCGACCGTGGGCTTGCCTCACAGCTCGCTCAGGACGCGCTTGCGATGTCTACCACAAATGAGGTTCGGCAGACCTTGGCCAAGGCAATTTCCTAGCGCGAGCGCCGCCAACCTCCCGGTGTTCACGCCCCGCCGCCTCGTGTTTCTGCGATATTCGCAGTATTTCCCCGTAAATTACATTTTCGCTGGGGCCGCTAGTCTTCGCATCCTCTATTTGCTATACTACAGGTGACATGCATGGCACATGTACCTTGTGTCTTCCCGTCAACGCTGGAAAGCGCGCGATGGGCCCGGCATGATCCGCGTATCTGATCATGGAGCATAAGGAGGTTTCCCGGATGGCACTGCATAGGCGATTGATGATGGTATTGCTCTGCGCGGCCCTGATGAGCTTGTGCGGCTTTGCGGCCGCGGCGAGCGAAACGGAGATCAGAATCGGCGTCTACGAACCCATGACCGGAGCCATGGCCGCGGGTGGGCAGATGACCATGGAGGGAATCCAACTCGCCCAAGAGCAAAGGCCCAAGGTCCTCGGACTTCCGGTGAAAGTCATCCTAGTGGACAACCGCAGCGACAAAGTGGAGGCCGCCACCGCGGTCACGCGTCTGATCCAAAAGGACAAGGTGTGCGCCATCATCGGCAGCTACGGAAGTGCCCTGTCCATGTCGGGCGGACCGGTGGCGCAGGCGGCCAAGGTCCCCGTGATGGGATGCTCTCCCACAAACCCCCTGGTCACCCTGGGCAACGACTACTACTTCCGCGCCTGCTTCATCGACCCGTTCCAGGGCCGTGTGATGGCGCAGTTCGCCTACGACAAACTAGGCGCCCGCAAGGCCGCGATTATCCAGGACATAGCCCAAGACTACGCCGTTGGCCTTGCGAACTTCTTCAGGCAGGCCTTTAACGAGCTGACAGGAGACCCGAAGTCAGTAGTCGCTTTCACATCATACCAGACCGGCGACCGCGACTACAGCGCCCAGCTCACCTACGTGGCCAACGCCAAGCCCGATGTGGTGTTCGCCCCCGGTTACTACGCCGATGCAGCTGTCCTCGTCACCCAGGCCCGCTCGCTGGGGCTCAAGATGCCATTCCTCGGCGGCGACACTTTCGAAGCGCCCGAGTTCATCGAGATAGGCGGAAAGAACGTCGAGGGCGTCTACTTCAGCACCCACTACAGCGCCGATGCCCCTGTGACCCCTGCCTCGGAAAAATTCGTGGCCATCTACAAGGCCAAGTTCGACAAGGCGCCCAATACCTTCGCAGCCCTGGGCTACGACTGCTACAACCTGGTCCTCGACGCCATAGAGCGCGCGGGTTCATCCAATTCTAGGGCTATACGCGATGCCATGGCCAAGACCCGTGACTTTGTGGGCGCGACCGGCATTATCACACTGGACGCCAACGGCGATGCCACCAAGAGCGCAGTAGTGCTCGTAGTCAAGGACGGCCAGTTCAAGTTGGTCGATGTAGTGCATCCGCGCTAGATGAGTGGAGGCAAGGCGGGGCCCTGCAAAGGTCGGAAGTCAGGTCGCGGGGCGGCGGAGCGTTCGATGGGAGGCTTGACGGCGGTGACTTTGGAGATCTTCCTGCAAAATGCGGCTAACGGGATCACCCTGGGCAGTCTCTACGCATTGCTGGCCATAGGATACACCATGGTCTATGGCATCCTGCGGCTGATCAACTTCGCGCACGGCGAGATCTTCATGGTCAGCACCTACTTCGCCTTCTACGGCACTGCGATATTCGCGCTCCCGTGGCAGGCCTCCTTTGTGCTGGCCGTTGTCCTCACTGCCCTGCTGGGGGCGGTCGTCGAACGCGCCGCCTACAGGCCGCTTCGGGACGCGCCGCGGATTTCCGCCTTGATCTCCGCCATCGGCGTCTCGTTTTTCATGGCGAATCTGGGTCTAGTCGTATTCGGCGGGAGGCCGAAGACCTTCTATCGGCCTCCCATATTCCAAGTTCCGATTGAGCTAGGAGGAGTCAGAGTAGTGGCGCTCTTCTTCATCGTCCCGTTGCTCACAGCCGTCCTTCTTGTCGCGCTCAACTACATTGTTTACAGGACCAAGACCGGCCTTGCCATGAGGGCCGCCCAGTGGGACTTCGACACAGCGCGCCTCATGGGCGTCGATGTCGACCGCGCGATCTCCATCACTTTCGCCATCAGCTCGGCCCTTGCCGCGGTAGGCGGCATCATGTGGGGCCTGAGGTTCGCGGAGATAAACCCGAACATGGGCCTGTTTCCAGGCCTCAAGTGTTTCATAGCCGCCGTGTTCGGCGGCATCGGCAACATAAGCGGGGCGGTTCTGGGCGGATTCATACTCGGCTTCGGAGAGATCATGCTGGTGGCCTTCCTCCCGGGGCTGGCCGGATACAGGGACGCCTTCGCCTTCATCGTCCTGATCCTGATCCTCCTGGTCCGACCCACAGGCCTACTTGGCGACAAGCAAAGGGTGAAAGTATGATGGCCCAACAAAAGGTGGTTCATCTCGCATTGAAGATAGCGGCAGTCTGCGGAGCGCTCGTCCTCCTGCTACTGCTCCTCTCGTGGGGTCAGGAGCATTGGGACGCATACACCGTGCGCATCCTCAATCTCTGCGGTATCTACATCGGCATAACCCTCGGCCTCAACCTCTGCAACGGGTTCACAGGCCAATTCTCCTTGGGAATCGCCGGCTTCATGGCTGTGGGCGCCTACACAACAGCGCTTCTCACCATGTCCCCGGCGATAAAGCAGGCGGTGTATTTCATTGAACCCCTGATATACCCGCTCAACTCGATCCAATGGGGTTTCTTTCCCGCCCTGCTCACGGCGGCCGTTGTCTCGGGAATCGTGGGCTTTCTCGTTGGGGCGCCCGCCATACGCTTCCGGGGAGACTACCTGGCCATCACCACCTTGGGGTTTGCCGAGATCATTCGCGTTGTGTTCACCAACATTGTGCCCGTCACCAACGGGGCGCTGGGCCTCAAAGGAATCCCGCCCCACACCGACCTCGTCTGGAGCTGGGGTTTCGCCCTGCTATGCGCGGCCGTCATGATGCGGCTCATGCGCGGCACTTACGGGCGGGCGCTCAAGGCCATCCGCGACGACGAAATAGCCGCCGAGGCCATGGGCGTCAATCTCTTCTCCCACAAATGCCTGGCGTTCGTCATGTCCGCCATGATGGCCGGCGTAGGCGGAGGCCTGCTTGGAAACTTGATAACCACCATCGACCCCAACATGTTCAGATTCCCGCTCACCTTCACAGTCCTGATGATGGCGGTCCTCGGAGGACTGGGCAGCATCACGGGCACAGTCATCTCCGCGACCGTTGTCACCATATCCATGGAGGCGTTGCGGGCGCTGGAAGAGCCCAGGGTGATTCTGGGGCTGGCGATCCCCGGAATTCCGGGCATGCGCATGGTAGTGTTCTCAGCCGCACTGATGATAGTCATACTCTTTTATCCCAGAGGGTTCATGGGAGATGGGGAGTTTTCACTTGACCGGGTCAGAAGACTTGCGGCCGGGCCGGGCCGCGCAAATACGAGCAGGCAGGGGTAGAAAGACATGCTCGACACGAATAAGCCGGACAATACGAGCGGCGCGCCAGATGCAGACCCGAACACTCCCGCGCTTGCCTGCGAGAGCATCGCGATGAAGTTCGGGGGACTCACGGCGGTAAGCGATTTCGACCTGCAGGTGCCAAAAGGAGCCCTTTACGGGCTGATCGGGCCGAACGGCGCCGGCAAGACCACTGTGTTCAACATCGTGTCCGGCGTTCTGCGCCCGTCCGCGGGAGCTGTCAAGCTTTTCGGCGACGACATCACCGGCCTGAGCCCGGACCGCATCGCGCACCGCGGAATCGCCCGGACTTTTCAGAATATCAGGCTCTTCCGAAACCTCACGGTCCTGGACAACGTCCTGGTGGGCCTGCATCTGAGACGCGAGGCGGGCCTTGCGGAGGCACTGCTCGCGCTGCCGCGGCACAGGGCGGAGGAGGCGCAAATGGCCGCCCGGGCTGCGCAGCTTCTTGAGGAGATCGGCCTTTCAGGCGTGTTTGACCGCCGCGCCAGCGCGCTCCCTTACGGCCAGCAGCATCGCCTGGAGATCGCGCGGGCATTGGCCACGAAGCCAAGAGTCCTGCTCCTAGATGAGCCGGCGGCAGGTATGAATCCGGCCGAAACCGAGGACCTGATGCGCCTGATCACCGGCATTCGCCAGCGGTTCAGTCTCACCATACTCCTGATAGAGCACGAGATGAAAGT
>CAYYHF010000177.1:0-5740 GCA_964471415.1 uncultured Clostridia bacterium
GCTCCTCGAAGATGCCGTGCTGCGGTGTGGCTTGCGATCAGCGACTGGGCCAGTGTAGACGATAGCTCAAGCCAACTCCGGTCGCCGGTGGCCTCGAACGCGTCTAGGCAGGCAGCGCCCACCGAAATCGTGTCGTGGGCCAGCCCAAACAGATGGGGCCTGCCGTCATACAGGTGGGCCAGGCCATGCCGTGCGTCGAGGCACCTGTCGATGATAGCGCGTAACACCTGGACTCCGCGCGAGGTCCATTCAGGTTCGTCGAACACGCGCCCGGCGGCGATCATTGCTGCCGATGCGCGCCCGTTCCAGTCGACGTATACTCGCGCGTCGACCCGCGGCGGCGTACGCTGGGCCCGCTTCTCGGCGGTGGGCAGTGCGTAGTACTCCTCGTCTGCGTCCTGCGAGCCTGACCATGCCGGGATGCCCGGCTGAAACAGCACGGAGTTCATGTAGCGAACGGTGCTGTGAGCGGCGGTTTTGAGTTCCGGGTTTTGTGCGGCCTGATACGCGTTTGCCAGGGTATGGAGAAGAAACGCATTGTCCAGCAGCATCTTCTCGAAATGGGGCACGCTCCAATCGCGGAGCGTGGAATACCGAAAAAGGCCGCCTTCCACTTTGTCGTAGGTTCCGCCCGAGGTCATGGCGTGCAGCGTATGCTCGAATACCTGCCTGCACGAGGCGTCGCCGCTAACGCGGTATGCGAAAATGGCCAGATTGATCGCGTCGAACATAGGGAACTTGGGGGCGTCTCCAAACCCGCCATACACCGGATCGTACGAAGCCATCACATCGCCCAACACATCGTAGTAGGGGTCTAGGTTGGGCTCGTGGTCGGCAGCGTCGACATCGCTATGCTGGCCATCGTATCTGAGCTCTGGCTCACGATCCTGGCCGACCTTGTCCTCACTGGGCATGCGCGAGCGCGTCAGCGCGGGGTAGGCCCGCGATACCCTGCCCAGCCACTCCAGCATCCTGTCGGGAGGCACGTACGTCGCGCCGGCCAGCGCGTGTCCGTCATGATCGAGAACGGCCACAGTAGGCCATCCGCCCATATTGTAGCGGGCGTTCACGTCCGGACGCACATCGGTGTCGACGCGCACAGGAACGTATGCGTTGTTGACGAGAGCTGCGACATCGCGGTCGGAAAAGGTTGTTCGGTCCATGACATGACACCAGTGGCACCACGATGCCGATATCGACAGAAGCACTGGCTTCTGCCTGGCGCGTGCCTCGTCGAACGGCTGGGTGCCCCAACCTCGCCATGCTATCTCCTGCAGACCATGAACGCCACCGATATTCTGAACGCCCATGTGCGTTGGCGCCTCCTTCTCTTCTCGTAGCACTGGATCGCCTGCCATATGCCGGGCGCCCATATGAGTATGCCCCAAGACGGGCCGTGAAAAGCGAAGGGCGAGGCTGCCAGCCTCGCCCCTCAGTATACCTGCGCTGAGCAATCCGGCGCTCGAGCGCTGTCATGCTGAACCTAACGTCAGGGAGAACTGACGTCGAAGACGACCTCAACGATAGCGCCGCTGGCGACTTCTACTCCGGGAATCCCCTGCGATTTCATGCCCTTAGCGCTTGGAACAATGGAGATGATGTGGGTGCCTTCGGCGACCTCCATCTCCCATACGCCCTTGCCTACCTGCTTTATCAATACCGAGGCACCCTTACCGTGCAACTGTACGAACACTACGGCCTCGGTGAAGGGCTTCCCATCGGAGACGAGCTTGATGCGGAGGAGTCCCTTGCCGGCCACGGTGACGGTTTTTTCCACGGTGCTTCCGCTGAGAACTTCTATGCCGGAGATTCGCTGCGACTTCGAGCCCTCAGCATTCGGGAGGACCATGATATCGTGCGTGCCTTCGGCGATCTTCATCTCCCATACGCCCTTGTCTACCTGATTCATCCACATCCCGCCACCCTTGCCGTCTAGGTACACCATCACCTTGGCTTCGGTGAGGGGCTTTCCATCGGACATAACCCTGACGCGCAGGAGTCCCGCAGGATCGAAGTCCATCTTGACCTGAACCGTCTCGCCCGCTCGGACCTGGACTCCAGGCGCCTCTTGGCGCTGGACGAATGGGTCGGATATCTCGCCCACAACAGTGTAGGCGCCTTCCGGCACAGTCAACTCGACTCTGTCGGACTGAACCCTGGTAGTGCCTACCGAGACTCCGTTAAGACTCGCCCATGCACGGAGCTTGTCGGTCCTCATGGGCTTGCCCTCGATTGTGGGGACTATCGCGATCAAGCCGGGCAACTTGACCTCGAGGGTCAGATCCGTGATTTCCCCGGGCTTGACGTAGGTTTCATACATGTCGCTCTCAGAGTCGCGGTAGACCGCGGTCACGGCGTAGACGCCCGGTGTCACAAGCGCCTGGCGCGCTTCCGCTGTGTAGGGCAGTTCGATCTGGCCATCGCGGCCCGCCGCCGTCACGTGCGAATCGGCGGTAACATCGCGCCCGCCGGCTACTACGTGCGTTCGGAGCGTGCCGAGGAGGTCGTCCAAGGCGACTGTGATATTGGTCGTTCGGCCGCCTGCCAGCTGCACGTCGGGAACGCCCTTCTCAACTGTGACAAGATCGCGGTACATCACACTGAGGTCATAGGTTCCGGGAGTTGAGGTCCAGCGGAACACACGTCCGTCAGCTGTGCCGCGGATCACCTGCGTTGCCTGCCCCGGCGCGAACACGCTCAGCTGACACAGGTTGGATATGACCGCTCCGCGGTATGTCACGGTCACCTCGAGCATCGCCGGCAGCTCGCCTAGGTCAACGTCGACGTAGGTATCCTGGCCGGCCCGGACTGTGGCTGCCGCCGTGCGGGTGAGCTCGGGATACTGCCTGTGGGTGACGACCACTGTGTAGTCGCCCGCCGGCAGATTCGTGGTGGGCGGAATCCCGGCCCAGCTCGCTGCAACGGGCGCGCCCGCCTTCAGCACGCGTATGTCGACGCGGTCGCTAACGTCCTGCCCGGACGCGCGGGCAGTCACGCGGACCTTGCCGTCCAGCGGGCCGAAGTCGAGCCTCACGATGCTGGTCTGCCCTGGTTTCGCGGCGATCCCTGCGGCCTGGGCCGTCAGGACCTGCGAGCCAACGACGAGACGACCGCGCACCGTGTACTGGCCCTCATCCACCTGCGCTCGCGCGACCGGCGGGTCCTGCGCGGTGCGGGTCGACTGCACAACCTCGCCGGTGGACTTCACGATCTCGATTTGCGCTTGCCCTGTTACGTTGACCGCCCCCGCCCACGCCTGCACTTCTATGTGCGCTGGGGCAACGGCTCGGGCCATGATCGTTGCGAGAGCTTGCCTGAGCGACGCCGTATCCGAAGCCGAATAGTAGTCGCCGATGCAGCGCACAAGAGAGGCCTGCTTCTCCGTTAGGGCAAACCCTACCACATATGGTTTCATGACGAATCCATCTGCCTGCAACTTGGCCGACACCGCGCACGGGTCGCCGCCGCAGCTCTCCTCGCCATCGGTGATCAGGACGATTATGTTACGGGCGGTCTTGTCGGGGAAGTCCCGAGCCGCCTGCTCCAAAGAGAGGGCGATGGGCGTCATGCCCCTGGCCTTCATCGACTTGACCTGGTCAATCATATTCTGCCGCGCCTTGGCCACGGGCGCGAAGGGCTGAACCAGCACCGTGTCCTCGCACGGGGTGAGGTTCGAGCGCAGTTCGGCCCCGTAGATCCTAAGCGCCACCATAAGATTGGGGTCGCCCGGAAGGTCGCGGATGAGCTGCTCCATGACGGCCTTGGCCACGTCCATTCTGGACTTCCAGCCTTCCACCCGGGTGCTCATGCTAATCGAAGAGTCCAAAATCAGCTCTATGTAGGTCTTCTCGCCGGCAACTGCTGCCTGCGCACGTGCATGGGATGAGACGATGACCGCGAGTAGACATACGGCCAGCGCCAGGATAACGGCATGACGCGTGCGTCTCAAGATCGTGCCCTCCTTAGGAGTAGAGCTATTTCGCGCACAGCGTGAACAATCAGCGTGCAACGAAACGCATCGTGACCATTTGACAGTCCTTCGATAATTCCTGCCTGGAAGCGCTGTGTTTCGATGCCCGCCCATTCCACTACTGCTTGGCCTTGGTTTGAATTTTGGAGGGTTGGCCCTGAGTCAGGGCCGTCAGAGATTGCAGTCATAGACCTGGCCCGGCAGAGCGGACAGTGCGCTCTTGCCGGAGCCGCTCGGGCCGTCTATGGCAGCGCACATAGTATCCTGCGACTCGAGTAGCGCATCGATCCGGCAGAAGAGCGCGAAGTGATCCTGGTAGACTGAGTCGACCACCCGGTATGCGGGCTTGTAGTGATCGCGGTAGACGGCGCTGTGACTGATCGCCGGATAGCCCTGCGCCCGATAGGTGAGCAGAAAACCGTACAGTTCAGCCGGCGAATGTGGGAGGCTGCCCGCCTGACAGCAGGCGCGGAGCACGTCCAGTTTCTGTTCGAAACCAGTGAGATCTCCGCGCCTCGATCCGGCAGTATTGACGAAGAACTGATTGACCGTAGTCAACCGAATGCCGGCACCCTCTATGGCCGCAAGTTGCAGTCGGCAGAGACCATTGCCGATGCTGATGAAAACCTCGCCCGGCTTCTCACCGCTGCAGTTGCCGGCGAGCGCCCGGCATTCCGCGCGCAGGCGCTGCAGACTGCTCTCTGCATCGGCGATCATGTGCCCGCCGGCAAACTCGTTCTGATAGACTAGCTTCACTAGGTCTTGAATCTGCATCTTGGGATAGCGCTGCTGGTGCCAAAGGAGCACCTCTTGCAGTTGGTCGCCCTCAGACATCATCAGTCAGCCCGGCTCTGTCCAGGGCGATGATTATGACCGGGATGAGAAGGAGCTGCAAGACGATACCGGGCAGCGCATTCGCAAACGCGCCCGCCATGAATGCCTTCCAGGTGAACCCCCGACCGGCGAAGCCCAGAATCAACATGCTGGCCGCGCCCCAGACAACTCTGCCCAGCAGCATGGACAAGATCAATGTGAGATGCACAAAAGCGCCTGTCTTGGGAAACAGCCGATGGAACCAGCCGGTGGCGAAACCGTATGCGGCCAGCTCAAAGGACATGACCACTGCTGTCGGAAACAGCGGCGGCATGCCGAAGATGAGACTGCGAAAGACCGGCGTGATCAGGCCGACAACCAACCCTGTCGGCCAGCCGCACACAAAACCGCAGATCAAGACGGGTAGGTGCATCGGCAACAGCTTCGACCCTAGGGCCGGAATCTGCCCGGTGAGGAATGGCATGAGTAGGCCCAGGGCCAGGAATAACGCTGCCAACGCCAGTTTCTTGGTTGTAGGTCCGGTCAATTCTCTTACCTCCAGATGCAAAAATGCCATGACGATACCGCCCTCGTGCAGAGGACAAGTACCTTCATGGTACCGTTGTACGCAATCATAGACTGGGTGTCGCCGGACGAGCTGACTACAGTCAGCGGCTGAAGAAAGCTTATCACAGAAAATCCAGCCACTCAAGCCACACCGAGCCGCGGCCAGGGATCCCTCAAAGTCGCTCACCCGAAAACCGGCGATGCCGTTGGGGCAATCCGGCAATCCGGGAGATGCCCGCGTGGGCGTCTGCAACGCGTGCATGGGCCCAGGCGCCCCCGGCTGCGTTCGGAGGGGCGGGCGGGGTTCCTGTTAATGGCAGAGGGTTGCGTTTGACATACGTTCTACGCGTAGCGACTGTCCCAGTTGGCGGTTGATGGGCCGGACGGCCG
>CAYYHF010000178.1:0-5715 GCA_964471415.1 uncultured Clostridia bacterium
GAGTTCTGTTGGCTGGATGTTCAAACGTGTAGAGGGGCTTACCTTCAGCGAGGATTTGCCTGCTCAGAGCCTCCATTTTGCTGCTGGGCGAGGCATGGGAGACGACAACACGCTCGGCCAGTTCCGCTACTATCATATTTCGCCGTAAAGCGGTCGCGGCCGTGACCCGACGAACGCTCTTCGGAAACGGTGTGCAGATGAGAAGCCGACCGTCATGGACGGCATCATAAAGATCCGGGGGGATACGCTTGAGCATTCCACGTGCGAGGCACCAGATCACCCGGTTTTCGGACTTGAGCAGGATACGAAGGCACTCCTGCTCCATCGGTGAGTGGAAGCCGCTGATGACGGGGATCGCCGCAGAACGGAAGGTCTGGCACAAGTCATAGGTATCAAGAATGAGTTTCCCTGGACAGCGAACCGAGCAGAAGAGCGCGACGGCGGATTCAAGCCCGTGCGAGTCCGAGTGGCCGGGTTGAGAATACCACCGCAGGTGCACGGCTGGCCCTTCCTCAACGCGGGGTCGTTTACTGCTATGCTCTCCTCGTACGGGAGTCTTTCTGCCTGTTCTGCCTGTCATAGATTCCCAGCGTGTGCGTCCACGATGGAGACGATCTTTCGCCAGTCGAATGCCAGACCATAGCCTGGATGGAAATACTGGTTCTGCGTCTCATGCTGGAGCAATCCGAGTTTGTTCCAGAGCTTGAACTCATCACGTAAGAAAGTCGCCTTCGCGGAACTCGCTGGCCTTGGCGAAATGACCCCCTCAACCGCCAGTGCGCGGTCAAGTGCCTTATAAAAGCCTCCGGCGTGCTTCTTGTCCTTACCCGCTATTCCCCGCTGTGTCTTGTCGATCCAGAAGATCAGCTCTATGTGCTGGCCCTCTGTCATGACGGCATACGCGAGGAGTTCAAGAAACGCAGTGCTATCTGCTCCGTACACGCGTCCCGTGTGCAGCAGCCTATAGCCCGATGCAGTAAGTCCACCCGCGGAATCAAGCAACCCTGCGTGGCGCAATGCCAAGTGCGCGTTCGTCTTTTCCCCAAAGTAGCTCTTCTGGTTTGGTTGCTTCCGCTTACGGAAGCGACCTTCCCAAGTTTGGGCTTTGCCCTTGCAAGCACGGTTCTTCCAGAAGCGTTTAAATACATTGTCGAAGGTCGGGCGCTTTGTTTGGTCCGTCATGTGTAGGAGTTCGAGTATCTCGTGGTTCGACACATCTCTCCAATAGGCCCAGAACATTCCCTTGCCGATTCCGCGGGGAATATCACTGGGAGGGTTATCGCGCGTTCGGAGATTCCGGTGTGGTGTGATGATGGACGGGTCAGCACCGTAGGAGAAGAGGGCGATCGGAACGGCAACCAGTACGTTCGACAGCGTGTCACAGATGTAGTCGGCAATTGGATACCCATCGTCAGCGCGCTCAGGAACGATCAGGCCGGAGAACTCAAACTCGTTTAGATAGGTGCACGCCTGTCCAAGCCCGGTTACATACTCTCGTTTGGGTTGTTTGGGTGGCTTGAACTCCAAAGCCAAAGAGGCCTTCGTCGTGCGGTCTTCGAATGCAATGTCTGGCCGCGGCCAATCCGCCATCGACTGCCATCTGATTGTCTTTGGAGTCAGCCGCTTATGAGCCCATCCTGCCGTCCCCGACCTGAGCTGTTTAAGGAGTGAATCTGCAACCTGCAGAGCGAGAAGGTTATGTTGTGCACCCATGAGGAATCCTCCTTGTCGTTAGTTATCAAAATCCGTCTTGACGATCTGAGCGTACATCAGCTCAATGCCCACCCATATCTCTTGGAGATTGAGGTGTTGAGCGAAGATGGCGTCGGAAACGTCGGTAACGGTGCGGCACTTTGCCAGGTTGTAGTTACCCACCTTTTTGCCGGCGTTAAGCTTGTACGAAATGTTTTGCTCCATGCAATGCTCCAGATCATCGGCCAAGGCCAGAAGACGTTTCCGGGACCGGGCTGGTATTATTGCGAAATCGACGGGGAAATCGGCAAACATCCACTGAGTCACGTCAAAGTCGTCTCCAATCATGCACCAGAACACAAACATAATCTTGCCGTTGAGCAGCAGGAAGGCTAGATCACGCATTTCTTCATCCTGGAATCCAACTTCCCCAAACTTTGTGTGAGGAATGCGCCGTCCCCTGGCGTCGAAGCAAGGGGGCAATGTGCGGCAGAAGTTAAGCCAATTATAGGCGCTCTTTTTGAAGTGAAGCGAGGGCGCGTTGCGGGACGGCGAGAAGAACGATCCGACACGTTTTGATGTTGCCGAGAAACAATGTTGGAAGGCTTCAGCCACATCTGGCAATCCCACCTTTGGTATGAGACCGCCGAAAACGGTCGTGTATATTGGCGCATAGCGGATGTTGGCAAACAGATGTGGGCGGGCGGCTTCGAACCATCTGTGGAGAACGGTGCTGTATTCCTCCTGCGTACCCCCTCCGGCATACCCAATATGGATTGTGTTGCGCACGCGCACATCTGCGCTGAATAGCGCTGCGGGAATACGCGCAAATGATGAAAACCAGTTCCGGGAGTAGTGCTTCATGAGAAAAGAGCGCAAGGCTGCGAAATCGCGTGAGAATGTCAAACTCAAGGGAACAATCATTCCTGTACGCCCTCCGGGTCGAAGCAGGCACGCGACCCGTTCCAGCACATTGGCATAGATGTCAGAACAAGATTCGGTTGCGTAGTTCAGCAGCTTATATTCCTTGCGCACCTTTGATGCGGCGATGTACGGCGGATTCCCGATGATGGCATCGAAGCCGCCGCCGGCCATGATGGAGTGAAACTCGACAAACCAATGAAATGGCTGGTGAGACTCATGCCATTGGTCATATTTCCTAGGCTTTAAGGTATCGATGTCATAGTCGTGGGCGAGATACTCGTCCAATTCCGCCTTGAGTTCGTTCAAGCCATCGCGGTACGCCTGCTTTTCTTCACCGGTGTTCTTTCCGGTCTCCTGTAATTTCCTCCAGCGGGTGAGCATCTTCTCAAGAAGTTCGCACTTATCGTCGATCGTTTGCAGAGCATCGGTGAACTGAAGTTTTCCCTGGCCGGACTGTTCGCGGTCGATCTGAGCCTTGGCGTGTTCTCGTGACGCGAACCCGACCAGTGTATTGCCGGGGCGGATGTTGAAATCGATGTCGGGAAGTGGCTCCATATTCTGAACAGAATCGACCTGAGAAACCAGCTTAAGGAAGAGTCGCAACTTACATATTTCGACGGCCTCCTCCATCAAGTCTACGCCATACAAGTTGTGGATGATGGTTGCCTTTAGAATATAATACTCGCGGCTCGGATGTTTTGATGTTTCGTCGAGAACCCCTGCAAACTCAGCAAGGAGTTTTGCCGGTATTTGTGGGTCTCCACGGCCAGCATCCACGACAAATCCCTGCATTCGAGTCAGGCATGCCTCATAAAGTGGTTGCAAGACTGCAAGTGCGGCAAAGAGAAACGCACCGGAACCACAAGTGGGGTCGAGGACGCTCAGCCCCCGTAATGCGTGCCAGAATGCAAGAAGCATGGCCGGGTCAGTACACTCGGAGATAGCGTCCTCAGCAAACTGGCGGATATTTAGATTCGCAGTTATCAGATCGTCTAACGATCGAACATGCCCTTTGCGCAGGCGGTCCAAGAGCGCGATGCAGTGTTCGCGTCGTGCGAGGAACTCCGGCAACGTTTCCGTTGGCAGGTTGTCGGCCCCTTCGAGACTAGCCGGCTGCGGAAGGAGCTTGCCTGAAGAATCCAGGATTCCCCGGCGCACCGGCTCGCTAATGTACCGGATGGGATTGTCTCGGAAGAGTGCCCATACTTCTGCTTCTGAACCGAGTGCGCTGGGACACTCCATATGTGCAGTATCGAAAAGAACAGGAATAATTACGTTCTTCGCTATGTACTCGGTGATATCCTCCTTGGTGTAATACGCTCCCATTTGTTTCTGGTTAATGAATTTTTCAAAGATGTATCCGAGAACATCCGGGTTGATTTCGCGCCCTGTGCTGACCGTGCGAGTATCAAGGTGCCAGTCAAACCCACCGAAGAATTCAAAAAGCTGATGAAAAGCTTCGTCCGGGATTTTAATGGAGGGATTGTCTTTCTCAATCTGGTGTGGATCAAACAGCCCGCCGTTGAGATAGGGAACCTTGCCCAGAAGCCGCTCAAGTTCGGGGTCAAGTGTCCGGTCCTTGAGCGGCTTACCAAATCCCTGATGAAAAAGGGCCAGCAGGAAATACTGATAAAAAGTGTGGAACTGCCCCTTACCTTTTATCTCGCGCACCCGGGCAAGGCGGGTGCGAAGGTAGTCCTTGTCGCCGTCGAGGAAGCCCTTTTCTTGGATAAACCATACAAACATTAGCCGGTTAAGCATTAGAGATGCGTACCACGCTCTATCGCCCTGTCCTACAATGCCTTCAATGAACGCGAGGAAGGCTGTGTGTTCCTCTTTGAACTGGGCATAGAACTGCTTTGTAACTTTGTCGCGATCGAAAGCATCCCGTAGACGATGTGATGCGCCAGCTATGTCGATTGATTCTTCTTCATTGAGGGTGAAACGGATTGTCTGTAGTTTCTGCAAGAGCAGGTTGCCGGATTGCGATCCAGGGTGGTAGATGACCTCACGGTAGGCATCGGGACGGCCCGGCTCGCGAGCGACCCATTGCCAGATCTGCACAGTATGCTCCGCGTTTGTAAAGATAATGAGATGCTCGAAAGCACTCTTGGCGACCTGCTTCTCCAACTTTTTTCGGACGTTATAGTCGGGCATGGGCGTGCCGGTTGCCGAACGACACTCAAACACCTGGACACCGCGCTTTTCAGCAAAAGCATTCATCGTGTAGGGAATGTTTTCAAGATCTAGAAGCAGTTCAGCGTTGTGTCGGTCCCAGCCAAGCTCCTCAATGAACAAGCGCTCAAAGTCAAAATCCTGAAGATAGGTGCGAGTACGAGCGGTGGCGGTAGTCATTTCACCTCACCTCCCGATGTATTGAACAGACCCATCGAGCAGATGATGCGTGGTTCCCGTGTATCCTCGTCTTCATGCACGATACACAACCGCCCCTCTGCGCGAAGCAAGAGAACAAGTTCGGCGAGCTGATCATCGCTGATACCCGACTTGAGCTGTCGGTTAAGCGTGTCTGTGGCAACCTGGCGCAAGGGAAACTTGTAAATTTCTTCAAGAGCTTGATTAATCTCCCGCGCGGAGGTCTCGAACAGGGTGCCTTCAAGGTCCTTGATGAAGTGCTTTAACCTTTCGTAGGTTCGGAAACGGGCACCGCGTGGGCTGCCAAGTTGACCGCCAACTCTCTTTTCTTCTCGTACGATATGTTCCACACCACTTTGCACAAGCTCATGATGTCGGGCATTGCGTTGTTGTGCCGTTGTGGTGGGCTCGCACGCGGCCGTGCGCAGAATCTCAATCTGTGATTCGGTGATGCTCTCGCCCTCTTCATTCACATACGCCAAGGCGTCAGTGCCCGCCGCTGTTCGCATGTAGACAAGGATACCCTCCGGCTTGCCGGGGAGCGGCACGTGTTGACGCGTCGAGAACACGACGTCAGATAGCCCTTCAACAGCCTTCCGCAGTTCGGGGTTGTTCTCAGTTGCATTCTTCCATATCTGGTAAGCCTGGGATGCTAAGTCGACTTCTTTGTCATCATCCCCGTCGAGTATGCCCGCGGTCTCGGTGTAGAGATTGCGGACTGTCTGT
>CAYYHF010000179.1:0-5687 GCA_964471415.1 uncultured Clostridia bacterium
CGGATCAGGAGGGATGAGCTAGGGGGCTATGCTGTAGCCAAGAGGTGATTTCGGGTCTGTGTTGAATATTGCACAGGATCGTTTGCAATTGGGGGGATCACTACATTGAACCAAGTGGATCTGAATAGCGAGTATAGTCGCTGGAAGAGCGCCACGTATGGGAAGGCTTGCTCCAGATTCCCTGAGCGCAGAGAGAAGTTTGAGGGTAGCTCCGGGATAGAGGTCAAGCCGATTTACACGCCTCTCGATGTAGAGCGAATGGACTACCTCGATGACCTGGGCTTTCCGGGCGAGTACCCGTACACCCGTGGAGTCCAGCCTACCATGTACCGCGGTCGGCTATGGACTATGCGGCAGTACGCTGGATTCGCGACTGCCGACGAATCGAACAGGCGCTACAAGTTTCTTCTGAACCAGGGGCAGACCGGCCTGTCGGTGGCGTTCGACCTGCCTACGCAGATCGGGTATGATTCTGACCATGAGCTTTCTGCAGGCGAAGTGGGGAAGGTGGGCGTGGCCATCGATTCTCTGGCCGACATGGAGACTCTGTTCGACGGCATACCGCTGGACAAGGTATCTACCTCGATGACGATCAATGCACCAGCATCAATGCTGCTTGCGATGTATATTGCCGTTGCTGAGAAACAGGGCGTGTCCGCCGACAAGCTCAACGGCACGATTCAGAACGACATCCTCAAGGAATATGCGGCTCGGGGCACTTACATATTCCCTCCCAAGGAGTCCATGAGGCTGATCACCAACATCTTCGAGTACTGCTCAAAGAGTGTACCCAGGTGGAACACGATCAGCATCAGCGGCTACCACATCAGGGAGGCCGGGGCCACTGCAGTTCAGGAAGTAGCGTTCACACTGGCCGATGGAATCGCATACGTGAAGGCGGCTATCGATGCCGGGCTGGACGTGGACGATTTCGCGCCTAGACTCTCGTTCTTCTTTAACGCCCACAACGATCTGCTGGAGGAAGTGGCTAAGTTCAGGGCGGCCAGAAGACTGTGGGCGCGGATCATGCGTGACAGATTCGGGGCGAAGGATCCGAAGTCTACGGCGCTCAGGTTCCACAGTCAGACCGCAGGGTGTACCCTCACCGCTCAGCAGCCCGACAACAACGTGGTCAGGGTCACGCTGCAGGCGCTCGCGGCGGTACTGGGAGGCACTCAGTCGCTCCATACTAATTCCCGCGATGAGGCGCTGGCGCTTCCATCGCAGGATTCGGTGCGCATCGCCCTCAGAACCCAGCAGGTCATCGCGTATGAAAGCGGTGTGGCTGACACCATCGATCCGCTGGCGGGTTCCTACTATATCGAGGCGCTGACCGACGAGATCGAGCGGAAGGCGGCAGACTACATCCAGAGGATCGACGAGATCGGCGGCGCTCCGGCGGCCATCGAACGCGGGTTCATTCAGGCTGAAATCGAGGAGAGCGCCTACCGTTACCAGATGGAAATAGAGTCGGGCCAGCGAATAATCGTGGGGCTCAACGATTTTCAGATTGAAGAGGAGCGGCCCAGCGGTCTTCTCAAGGTTGACCCGGCCGTGGGCGACCTGCAGTGCAGGAAGTTGGAGGACCTCAAGGCAAGGCGGGACAGTGCCGCCGTTCAGGCCGGCCTGGCGGCGCTGGAGCGAGCGGCGAAAGGATCCGACAATCTGATGCCGTACATCTTGGACGCCGTGAAGACATACGCCACGTTGGGCGAGATGTGCGGTGTACTGCGCGGCGTATTCGGCGAGTACAAGCCCACGGCGGCCTACTAGGAAGGGAGAGAGCGACACAGTGGATGAGGGCAGGAAGATCAGAGTCCTCGTCGCCAAGCCCGGCCTTGACGGGCATGACCGGGGCGCGAAGGTAGTTGCGCGCGCCCTGCGCGACGCTGGCATGGAAGTAATATACACGGGGCTTCGGCAGACGCCGGAGCAGATCGTAGCAGCTGCCATTCAGGAGGACGTGGATGTCGTAGCCATGTCAATTCTCTCGGGGGCACACAATTACTTGTTCCCGAAAGTCACGGAACTGCTGCGCGAAAAGGGAGCCGATGATGTGCTGGTGGTCGGGGGCGGCATCATACCCGACGAAGACATTCCGGGCCTCAAAGAATGCGGCATAGCGGCGGTTTTTACCCCAGGGACCCCAACTTCGGACACGGTGAAGTTCATCCGTGAGAATGTCAAGAGGTAGGCATTGTTATGGATTGGCAGGAGATCATGAGCCGGGCGCTATCGCGCGATGTCCGGGCAGTTTCTCGGCTCATTTCCATCGTGGAAGACCGGCGCGCTGGGTTTGAGGACGCATATGCCGCGATATACCCGCGCACGGGCAGGGCCCACGTAATCGGCATCACGGGACCGCCGGGATCAGGCAAGAGTACGCTGGTGGACAAGATAGTCGCCGAATACCGGAGCCGAGGCAAGACCGTTGGGATTGTAGCGGTCGATCCCACCAGCCCGTTCACGGGAGGCGCCCTCTTAGGCGACAGGCTGCGTATGCAGCGCCACTCTCTGGACGAAGGCGTGTTCATAAGGAGCATGGGTACCCGCGGCCATTTGGGCGGCCTGTCGCGGGCCACATCGGGCGTAGTCGATGTGCTCGATGCCGCCGGCTACGACTACGTGGTCATCGAGACTGTGGGAGTGGGCCAGTCAGAGGTGGAGATCGCATCGCTCGCCGACACCGTGGCTCTTGTGCAAGTGCCCGGTCTTGGCGATGATATTCAGGTCATCAAGGCCGGAGTAATGGAGATCGGCGATGTGTTCGTAGTCAACAAGAAGGATCGGCCGGGCGTGGAGAGAGTGGTTGCGG
The DNA here is from genome assembly GCA_964471415.1 of uncultured Clostridia bacterium. Lineage (GTDB taxonomy): Bacteria > Bacillota > DTU025 > DTU025 > DTU025 > UBA5389. The sequence continues at coordinate 2,816 of CAYYHF010000179.1, forward strand.
AGATACGCATGTTGCTGGATCTGGCCGGCAGGCACTTGGGGCATCATGGGCCGGCGCTTGCGACTTTGGACGGGACCGCCACGACAAGCGAGACCGCGACCGCGACCTCAGTCGATGCGTGGCGTCCGCCTATTGTGCAGACCATGGCGGAATCCGGCGAAGGCGTGGCAGAGGTGTGCGAGGTGTGCGATGCGCACATGCGGCGCCTAGCACAGGATAATGGGCTAATCCAGCGGAGATTCAGGCGCGCTCGGTCAGAGACCATGCGGATTGCGTCTGATATGATCTGGCGAGGGCTATCCAACGATGCCCGGACGCTGGGGGCGGCGGAGGAACTGGCCTGGAAGGTGGCGCGCAGAGAGATAGACCCGTATGCTGCCGGCCGGGGTCTGTGCGAGTTGGTGGTCAATTGAGATCGGCTCATGTTTAGGAGGGGTATTAGTGGTCCGTAAGGTCGATCATGTCGGAGTGGCGGTATCCAATCTCGATGAAGCGCTGGCGATTTACACTGATCTACTCGGGCTCAGGCTGCACGGCACTGAAGTCGTGGAAGAGCAGAAGGTCAAGGTGGCATTCCTGCCGGTGGGCGACACAGAGATTGAGCTTTTGGAGTCCACTGATCCGGAAGGTCCCATCGCCAAGTTCATCGAAAAACGCGGCCAGGGCATGCAGCACATTGCCTTTAGGGTGGATGACATCGAAGAGGCGCTCGAGCAGATGAAGCGTAAGGGTGTGCGTCTCATCGACGAAAAACCTCGCTACGGGGCAGGAGGGGCGCGCATCGCATTCCTGCACCCAAAGTCAACCGGCGGTGTTCTGATTGAGCTTTGCGAACGCAAGGCGTAAAGGAGTGGGCTGGACATGAGGCTGAAGCGACTGGGCGTATGCGCGTTAGTGGTTCTCGCGGTCTTTGCGATGGCAGGCGTTTGCTCTGCACAAGTGGGCGGAGGGGGCAATTCCGCCGGCTATCTGCTACTTAAGCTGGACGATCTTGATGAGAGACTCGTTGGGGCGGGCTTTAATGAGATGCCCAAGGGCATGTTTACTTGGGGCGGTTACGCGATCGGAGAGATCGGCGATGGCAAGTGGTCTATAGGAATCCTGGGCAGACAGGGATCCGCGACATCGCGTGCCAGCGATGGCAGTCCGCCGAAGACAGCATCGTTGCAGGTAGGCTACGGAGGACTCTTGGTTCAGTACAACGTGTGGCGCTCCGATAAGGCCAGCCTGGGAATAGGGGCCGTGTTGGGCGGGGGATCCGCTACGCTCACGACAAAGCGAGGGGCTATCGCCGACTTTGACGACCTTCTGGATGCTGCGAACTCCGCTTCGCTGTGGCGACCTTACCTGATGGCCCAACCTCAGGCATCGATCGCGTTTCCGTTGTCAGCCTTGATCGATGTTCGGATCGCCGGAGGCTACTCTTTCCTGTATGCTCCCACGGGCTGGTTTGACGGCGTGAATTTCAAGAACCCTATTGACGGACCTCTCAAAACCATGGGATTGCCCTTTATCGAGGTGGGCATCGCGTTCGGAGGGCCTGCAGGCGGGCCCATCGGCGTGCCCGTAGACGATCTGGAGGAGATCTGATATCTCCTGATACACCCCCCCGGCGCCGCCGCAAGCGGCGATGGCCGGGGGGGGAGGATATCAACCGAACAGCGATAGCAAAACGCCGGCGACGATGGCAGAACCAATGGTGCCGGCCACATTGGGCCCCATGGCATGCATCAGAAGGTAGTTGCCCGGATTCTCCTCCTGCACCACAACCTGCACCACTCTGGCCGACATCGGCACCGCGGACACACCGGCCGAACCGATCAAGGGGTTGATCTTGCCCCCGGAGGCCCAGCACATGAGATTGCCTTGCAGCAGTCCGCCGATTGTGCCCCCGGCGAAAGCTACTAGGCCCAGGAGTATGATGCCTATTGTCTGCAGAGTCAGAAATGTCTCTGCCTTGGCGGTGGCGCCCAGGGTGGTTCCCAGGAAGATGGTAATCAAGTTGATCAGCTCGTTCTGCGCTGTCTTCGACAGCCTCTCCACGACCCCCGATTCTCTGAGGATGTTCCCCAGCATCAGCATACTGACTAGGGTGGCGGCCGAGGGCAGCATGAGGGCCACCAGGATAGTGACGATCACCGCAAATAGGATTCTTTCCGTCTTGGATACCGGCCTGAGCTGAGCCATGACTATCCGGCGGTCAGCCTTGCGCGTCAGGGCGCGCATGAGCGGCGGCTGGATGATCGGCACCAGCGCCATATACGAGTAGGCAGCTATGGCTATCGGGCCGAGCAGCTCAGGCGCGAGCCGAGTAGCCACCAGTATCGACGCCGGACCATTGGCTCCGCCAATGATCCCTATTGCCGCGGACTGCTGTGGCGAGTAACCGAAGAGCAGTGCGCCCATGAATGCTATGAATATGCCGAGCTGCGCTGCGCCGCCCAGCAATATGGTGGACGGGTTGGCGATCAGCGGGCCGAAATCGGTCATGGCGCCGATTCCCATGAACACAAGCGGCGGATATATGCCCAGTTCCACCCCTTTGTACAGGTAGTAGAGCAACCCGCCGACTACACCGCCGCTCGGGGCGTCCATGAACCCGGTCAGCGGGAGATTCCCGATAAGTATGCCGAAGGAGATGGGGAGAAGCAGTAAGGGTTCGAACTTGCGCCAAATGGCCAGATACATCAGCAACAGGGAAACACCGATCATCACGAGTTCCCGCCACGTGACGGCAGAGAAACCCGTGCTCTGCAGCAACGTTATTAGGGCTTCTTGCACAGATGGAGTCCTCCTTAGGCTGGATCAATTACTATAGGGAGGTCTCCGGTGTTGACAGATGCCCCCTTCTGAACTGCAACCTCGCTGACTG
>CAYYHF010000180.1:0-5680 GCA_964471415.1 uncultured Clostridia bacterium
TTGCATCGTCGCGGGTTGTGCTTGTCAACGCCGATGGGGGATCGACTGATGGGACCCAGGACGCCTTCTGCGCGTCCGAGGCGCCGCCGGGCATCGAGCGAATTGCATTCTCGTACCGCGGCATATCGGGTAAAGGGTCTGCGCTGAAAGCTATCTTTGAGATCGCTGCGAAACTTGATGCGCGTGCATGCGTTGTGCTGGATTCCGATTTGCGCAGCGTGAAGCCTGAGTGGGTCCAAAAGCTTGCAGGGCCGATATTCGCTGGCTTCGACTTCGTCTCTCCATGCTACATCCGTCACAAGCATGACGGGACGATCACCAACAACATATGCTATCCGCTTACGAGGGCCCTCTACGGGGCCAAGATCAGGCAACCGATCGGCGGCGATTTCGGGGTGTCGGGACGTCTCGTTCGCACATACCTCGAAAAGGATGTTTGGGCGACTGACGTTGCCAGGTTTGGAGTGGACATATTCATGACCACCACTGCGATAGCTGAGTCGGGAAGGATCGCTCAGGCAGCGCTGGGGCGTAAAGTGCACGATGCAAAGGATCCCGCTGGCGAATTGGGACCCATGTTCAGCCAGGTCGTGTCGACGCTGTTCGACATGATGATCCGGTATGAGTGCGTGTGGAATGCTTCCAAGCTCAGCTGCGCCCCAGAGATGCCCGGGCTGGAGCCAGCGGACTGTGGCGATGACGATGAACCTGACCCGGTTCCGGTAGATGTGCCCCGGCTGATAGCATCGTTCAGGAATGGTGTTCGGGAGCACCGCGAGGTTCTATCCCTTGCTCTGGGCAAGCGCGCTTCCGTTATTGAGGCCATCGCTTCCAGGGCATCAGATGCCGATGTTGGTCTGTCGTGTGAGGAATGGGCGCTGGTGGTATATGATTTCGTGGTCGCATACCGCCGGAACATCGAACACCGAACCCCGTTGATTAGGGCGCTTGTCCCATTGTACAACGGCAAAGCCGCGTCTTTTGTCTTGAAGGCCAAAAAGATGTCGAGCCGGCTAGCTGAGGAGCTTGTAGAGGAGCAGTGCAGAGCGTTCGAGGAGAGCAAATCGTATCTTCGTGATGTATGGAAGTAGCGCGGTCTGGGCAGCGCGCCCACATAACCTGCGAGGCGAATCTCACCACAAGAATAGGGGGCGTTTCAGAATGACTGGCGACTCTCGTACTGTCTTGCGAGTCCTGCGAATCGCGTTGGTTCTCATGGTGATTGCTTTTGTGCCAATGGCCGCGACAACAGCGGCGACCACGTCGATCGAGTTCTGGCATTGTGAGGTTGAGCAGGATCGTCAGGAGACGATCAATTCGCTCGTCCAGCAATTCCAGAAGGACAACCCGGGCGTTACTGTGAAGGTGCAGGCCATAGAGGAAGACGACATGAGAACCAAGCTCACCACCGCACAGGCGGCGAGAAGGCTGCCCAACCTGGTTTGGCTCTCGTCGGAGCTCATCTTGAGGCTGGGCAATTCAAATCTGCTCGACCAGAAGGCAGCGGGCGATGCAATCGCGTTGCTTGGGCAGAGCGACTTCTACTCAGGCCCTCTAGCCTTCATGGCGAGTCCCGAGGGGGGATACTACGCTGTCCCATACGCCGGATGGGTCCAGGGGATCTGGTACAGGAAGGATTGGTTCGAGTCCAGGGGACTCGCGGCGCCCACGACTTGGGAGAGCATACTCAAGGCGGCTCAAGCTTTCAACGCGCCGCAAGACAGGGTCTACGGGATCATAATAGGCACATCGAAGGATACCTACGCGGAGCAAGTGTTCACGCAGTTCGCTGTGTCCAACAAGGCGTTCCTGTTTAGCCCGGACGGCAAGGTCACGTTCAACACGCCTGAGATGATCGAGGTTCTCGACTACTACAAGCGGCTTTCCGCGTTCACTCCTCCGGGGCCCGAATCGTGGAGGGACGCGCGCGACTTGTACTTGAATGGGACGTGCGCCATGATGTTCTATTCCACGTTCACTATGGACGACATAGGAGTGGAGAGGACCGGGTTTAAGGGGGCGATAGTTCGCGATCTGGTGAAGAAGACTGGATTCGCGCCCTATGTTGAGCATTCCGCGGTATCGTCGTTCGGCGCGGTCACCGGGTTTGGGATCATGTCTACCGGCTCGCCGGACCAGGCAGATGCGTGCAAGAAGATGATAAGGTTCCTGATGACCCGCGACAACTATATCAAGGCAATGCACATGTCTCCGGGAGGCTTCAACCCCGTCCTAAAGAGCGTGGCAACGTACCCAGCATACCTTGACGAACCCGTTCTTCGCGCGTGGGGCGAGACATACCATACGATAGCTTGCGGGCTCGACAGCATTCAGACGTTCGCGCAAAGAGACGGTCAGATCTTTCCCGGATACGGCAACATATCGGCTCAGCTGATCATAGGGGAGGCTCTGTATAACCTGACAGAGAAAGATTGGACGCCGCAGCAGACGGCAGAATGGGCCCAAAAGCGCATGGAGCAAGCGATCAGGTAGCGAGGTGAGGAGCGATTGGGGAGATCAGTGCGTGGGGGGCTGAGAATGGCGCCAGTACGTGCTTTGGCCAGAAGGCGTGGATCTGCAGTATCTCAGCAGGAGAACCGGCTCGCGTGGGCCCTGTTGGCTCCGAGTGTGATACTGGTGGGGCTGGTTGTCGTGTATCCGATCATCTCCAGCATTCGGATGGGATTCACGCGCATTCCGCTCGATCCCGCAATGCCTGAGGAGTTCGTGGGCCTTGAGCAGTACAGCGAGATCGTTCACGACCCCGAGTTCTGGCTGGCAATTGTGCGATCTTTGGTGCACACGGCCGCTACTGTTGCAGGCAGCACTCTGCTGGGCCTGGCTGTTGCCGTCTTGATGAACCGGGAGTTCGCCGGACGCGGCATCGCCCGCGGTATTGTGCTCATGCCCTACGTAGCCCCCCTCATCTCCCTGGTCTTTGCGTGGCGATACATGTTTCACCCTGTATATGGGTTCGTGAACCACTGGTTCGTCGATATCCTGCCGATCTTCCCAGGGCCCCGCGATTGGGTGGAATCGCCCGCATTCGCCATGCCCATGGTGATTCTGTTTGACATATGGCGCTATTTCCCGTACGCATTCCTCATGATACTGGCGCGGCTTCAGTCCATACCAAAGACTCTCTATGAGGCGGCAGAGGTAGACGGGGCCGGCTCTTGGGCCAAGTTCAGGCACATAACCATGCCGGAACTCAGCTTCGTGCTGGGATCCATTGTAGTGCTCCGGTGGATATGGAATTTCACCAAGTTCGATGATGTGTGGCTACTGTCACGAAACGTTGTGACCGTGACAGTCTATACCTACCTTCGAGCTTTCCAAAGTTTCGACCTTGGGCAGGCGGCGGCTATCTCAAGCCTACTTGCACTGGGGTTGATCGCATCGGTCAGCCTCTATGTCAAGAAGGTGTTAAAGTGGTGATTCGTGTGATGCGCAGACGCTATGGAAGGATATCAGTCGGGGCGGGGATTGCCTTCGTAGTATTGGCCTGCATTTTTCCGTTCATTGTGATGCTGTCGGTGTCGCTCAAGCCGCCCGGCGATGAGACGACTTACCCGCCGTCTCTCATACCCAGACGCATTACCCTCAAGAACTACGCTGACCTGTTCAACCCACGGCTTTTCCCATTCATGCGCTACTTCCAAAACAGCATGGCGGTGGCCCTTGCGGCGGCATCCCTGGCCATCATCGTCGCGGTGCCCGGAGCTTACGCGTTTGCCAGGCTCAAATTCGCCGGGCGGGAACTGGTACAGCGAGGGATCCTTTCGGCATACATGTTCTCCGGAGTGCTGCTCGTGGTGCCGTACTATCGGGCCGTCATTCGTCTGCAGGAGGCTCTTTCAGTGCAACTCGTCGACACAAAGCTTGTTCTCGTCCTCACATACTTGGCCTTCACGTTGCCGGTATCCCTGTACATGCTGGGCAACTACTTCCGGACCATCCCGGCCGAGATCGAGGAGTCCGCGATGATCGATGGATGCACGCGCACCGGCGTGATCTGGCGTGTCATCATTCCGCTATCGGGCCCCGCGCTGGTCGCGGTCTTCATATATGCCTTCATGATCGCTTGGAACGAGTACCTCTTCGCCCTCGTCTTTCTGATATCGCCCGAAAAACTCACGCTTCCTCGCGGCCTGGCCGAGCTGTTCAATACCCAGCACTACATATGGGGGCGCATGATGGCTGCGTCTTTGCTCACCGCAGTGCCGGTGGTATCGCTCTTCCTAGCCCTGGAAAGGTTCATGACCGCAGGCCTCACCGTAGGGGGAGTCAAAGAGTAGAGCGATTCGCGCTCCGATGCGCTGGAACTCTGACGATGTCCGGGTGATAGACTGTGCCCCACATCAGTAGCTAGGTCGGGGCTATCTGACGCTCGCCTTCCAAAGCCTACCTCGGGTTGGTCTCCTTGAGCGAATCCTCAATGGACTTGGCGAGCTCCATAAGCTCACGGCGGGGACGCACTCCTTTTGCCATGGCCTTTGTGATTTGATCGAGTATGATTTCGGGCTGGTCATAGAAGCTATGGAGAGCTTGAACGACGATGTACAGTTTGACTTCCTCGTCCCTCTCAATGTAGTGTGTGTTGAAGAACTTGATGCCTTCCTCAAACTCGTCTAGCTGAGCGTAACAGTGGAAGGCGAATCGTGACAGGTTATTTATGGCGTCCCTTATATAGTATTTCTTATAATCAGCCCGTTCAGCGCGGTAGGCTCTCTGTCGCTCGGCGATGAGCTCCTCAGCGGCGGCTATGGCACGGAGTTTCAGGTCCGGGATGGTCAGGAATTCAAGGATGACGAAGAAGATATCGGTTGTGCAGAGCCATCTGCTGGCTGAGCCGATGGCGGCCAATGCGACCGCCTTGCGCACGAACTGGTCCTTGTCCATATGTCTGTTCCTGAGCGCCAGTGTCTGACGGAGGAACTCTACTTGCGGGATGCCGACTGACGCAAAGGGATCTTCGGTGCTGAACAAAACCACGCCATACGCTTTGCACAGCAGCATATACAGCTGTTCAACCAGGTCTGCCGCAGGTTCGAGGTTCTCGGGATCGGCGGCGCACTGCACAAGGCTGCGGAACAGGCGTTTCGCGATGAACCTCCATTTGGGCCTCTCCTTTTTCGCGACATACATATTGGGCGCGAAGTAGTACTGGCGTGAAGCGTAGTCTATGAACGCGCGGGCCTCATCGGCTACGGAGTCGAAATCGAGATCTTCCTTCCTAGATGATTTTATGCGCTTGACCTGTTCAGCGTCCGGGCAGAGCACAAGCCTGTCTATATCGCGCTCTTCCTTCAGAGCCTTGGGCATTGCCTTGTAAAGCTCCACAACGAGCAGCTCAAGCTGATCCTTGGAGTGTTTCTTGAGCGTGGCTCTCAGTTCGGCGACTTTCATCGTGCGGCGGTTCAACTCCCCGCGCAGCTGCGCATTGTTGCATATCATCGGCATCGTTTTTGGTGGGCCGAATGTCGAGTCCGACTTGCGGCGCTGCCTGAACACAGTTCTCGGCCGAGCTCGCTATTCCTTCTCACGTCTTCTCGATTGATTGACTCGCCGCGCATACTCGTGACTTCAGTCGTGAGTAAGCGGCGACATATGTTGCTCAATAATTGTCAGAATAGCCTGCAATTGCTTGTACCTATCCAAACATGTGTTATACTGTTTT
>CAYYHF010000181.1:0-5637 GCA_964471415.1 uncultured Clostridia bacterium
GCCTGTATTCCGGGGCCGTTCGGATCGGGCAAGACCGTGGTCCAGCACCAGCTGGCCAAGTGGGCAGATGCCGACATAGTGGTCTATGTGGGTTGCGGTGAGCGCGGAAACGAAATGACAGACGTGCTCATGGAGTTCCCCCAGCTGCTGGACCCCAAGAGCGGAGAACCGCTGATGAAGCGGACTGTGCTGATTGCGAACACTTCCGACATGCCCGTGGCTGCGCGCGAGTCGTCGGTCTACACCGGAATCACGATCGCTGAGTACTTCCGCGACATGGGCTACAGCGTTGCGATGATGGCCGACTCCACCTCGCGGTGGGCCGAGGCCCTGCGGGAGATGTCGGGAAGGCTTGAGGAGATGCCCGGCGAGGAAGGATACCCCGCCTACCTTGGATCGCGTCTTGCCGAGTTCTACGAGCGCTCGGGGCGCGTCACATGCCTGGGCGCCGATGGACGAGTAGGCGCGCTCACTGTGGTTGGAGCGGTGTCGCCTCCTGGAGGCGACCTGTCGGAACCGGTGGCGCAGAACACCCTGCGCGTGGTGAAGGTCTTCTGGGCCCTCGACGCTAATTTAGCCTACAGCCGGCACTTTCCGGCCATCGACTGGCTCACCAGCTACTCGCTGTACCTGGATAGGATCGACCAGAGCCTTCGGGAGATGGCGGGCGACGAATTCGTGGAGATGCGCGGCGAAGCCATGAAGATACTGCAGGACGAGGCCGGGCTCACTGAGATCGTGCGCCTGGTGGGAATGGACGCGCTGTCAACTCGCGACAGGATCACTATGGAGACTGCCAGGAGCATCCGCGAGGACTTCCTGCACCAGAATGCGTTTCATGAGGTAGACACCTACACGTCCCTGGCGAAGCAGGCGGCGATGCTCCGGGTGATACTTGCCATGGACCGAGCGGCGCGGGAAGCTGTTGAGCGGGAGGCGTCATTCGAAGACTTGTTGGCACTGCCCGTCCACGCCAAGATCGGGCGGATGAAGTATGTTGAAGAAGCCAGTCTCTCTGAGATAGAGAGCCTGGTGGACGAGGTCGAGCGGACTGTGGGCGCACTTGGCGCCACTGCCGGCGGAGGTGAGGACGTTGCTTAAGGAATACATCACTGTAAGGGAAGTCGCCGGGCCGCTGATGCTGGTGGAGCAGGTGCAAGACGTCAAGTACGGCGAGCTTGTGGAGATCATCGTGAGGGGCGAACTCAGGCGCGGCCGCGTGCTGGAAGCATCCGGCACGAATGCCCTGGTCCAGCTGTTCGAGGGGTCTGCCGGGCTCGACATTAAGTCGGCCAGAGTGCGGTTTTTGGGGCATGGGATTGAACTGGGCGTGTCCCCGGAGATACTGGGCAGGGTCTTTGACGGGCTGGGCCGTCCGCGCGATGCCGGACCCAAGATCATACCGGACGCTCGTCTTGACACCAACGGCGCGCCGATCAACCCTTTCGCGCGCGACTACCCGTCTGAGTTCATTCAGACAGGCATATCGGCTATCGATGGCCTGAATACGTTGGTGCGCGGGCAGAAACTGCCGATCTTCTCAGGCGCCGGCCTGCCGCATGCGCGCATCGCGGCGCAGATCGCCAGGCAGGCCAAGGTGCTGGGCACCGAAGAGCAGTTCGCAGTGGTCTTCGGGGCGATGGGCATCACATTCGAAGAGTCGGACTTCTTCATTTCCGACTTCAAGCGCACAGGAGCAATCGAGCGTGCGGTGCTCTTCATCAACCTTGCGAACGACCCGGCGATTGAGAGGATCGCAACACCCAGAATGGCCCTGACCGCTGCCGAGTATCTCGCTTACGACCTGGGCATGCACGTGCTGGTAATCCTGACCGACATGACCAACTACTGCGAGGCCCTGCGCGAGGTATCGGCCGCGCGCAAGGAGGTTCCCGGGCGGCGCGGCTATCCGGGTTATCTCTACACCGACCTTGCGACCATATATGAGAGGGCGGGAAGAATCAAAGGCAACAAGGGTTCGATTACCCAGTTCCCCATTCTTTCGATGCCGGAGGACGACAAGACTCACCCCATCCCCGACTTGACAGGCTACATTACCGAGGGCCAGATCATGCTCAGCCGCGAGCTGCATCGAAAGGGCATCTATCCGCCCATCGACGTGTTGCCCTCACTGTCGAGACTGAAAGACAAGGGCATCGGCCGCGGCAAGACCCGCGAGGACCATGCCGATACCATGAACCAGCTGTACGCGGCCTACGCCCGGGGCAAAGAGGCCAAGGAGCTGGCGGTTATCCTGGGTGAGGCGGCTTTGTCGCCTGTGGACAAGATCTTCTCCAGGTTTGCCGACGAGTTCGAGCGGCGCTACATCACACAGGGTGAGGAAGAGGACCGGGCGATCCAGCAGACTCTCGATATCGGTTGGGACCTCCTTGCGCTGCTGCCCGCGGATGAACTGACTCGTGTGAGAGAGGAATTCATCGAGAAGTACCTGCCCAAGGAGCCCGGAGAGCCCAAGGCGGACGAGGACGAGGCGTAGTAAGATGGAGATCAGAGTAAGCCCCACCCGGATGGAGCTTCTCCAGCTGAAGAAGAGGCACGCAATGGCCGTTCGCGGTCACAAGCTGCTCAAGGACAAGCTGGACGAGCTGATGAAACACTTCCTCGAACTGGTGCGGCGCGATCGCGACCTGCGCGAGCAGATCGACGCCAAACTGGGCGTGGCTTTCCGCGGATTTCTGATCGCGCGGGGGGCGATGTCGGCTGCCGCAGTGGACGCGGCGCTGATTTACCCGAAGGAGACGGTTTTGCTCAAAGCCGGGCAGCGTCACATCATGAACGTGGCGGTCCCCAGCCTTGAGTGGACGTTCGAGCACGAGGGCGATGCGACCAACATATACCCGTACGGCTTCGCCTATACCTCCACTGAGCTGGACACAGCTATCAGGCTGCTGTCGGAAGCGATGCCGGGCCTTGTGGAGCTGGCCGAAGTCGAAAAGGCCGTGGAGCTTTTGGGCGATGAGATTGAGAAGACACGCCGGCGCGTTAACGCGCTGGAGTACGTGCTCATACCGAGTCTGGAGAAGTCCATAAAGTACATCACCATGAAGCTGGACGAGGCCGAGCGCGGCAACTTGACCCGGCTCATGAAGGTCAAAGAGATTGTAGGGGAGCGCGGGGCGTAAGAGTCAAGCCGCCCCGCCCCGCTCCCACTTACTCTGTTTCAACTCTGATTACGCTGGCGATGGAATGCACAACGTCCAGCGATTCTATGTTGCGCAACGCCTCTTGCATGCTCCGCTCGCGTGCGCTGTGGGTCACGAATACCACACTGACGGGGTCTTGACCCCGGCCCTTCTGGATGAGCGACTCGATGCTCACCTGCGCATAGCCGAACTCAGATGCTATAGCCGCCATTACGCCGGGACGGTCCACCACAAGTATTCGGACGTAGTAGCGGCTTTCGATTTCATCCACGGGCTTCGCGCGCACGTGATTAAACCGCGCCTCGCGCGGGGGACTTACACCGCGGACCAGGTTGTGAGCGGCGTCAATGCAGTCGGCCGCCACCGCGCTCCCCGTGGGCATCATGCCGGCGCCCATTCCGTACAGCATGAGATCGCCAACAGCATCGCCTTGTATGAAAACCGCGTTGAAGGCCCCGCTCACACTGGCCAAAGGGTGGCTGCGCGGGATCATCGTGGGGTGTACCCGCAGCTCCACACAGTCGCCGCTGCGCCTGGCTATTGCCAGCAACTTGACGGCATAGCCCAGCTCAGCCGCGTAGCGCAGGTCCTCTGGGTGAATGCGGGAAATGCCCTCGCGGAACACATCGTCGACTTGGACATCGTGGCCGAAGGCGATCGAGGCCAGCAATGCCAGCTTGTAGGCGGCATCGTGGCCGTCTACATCGGAGCTGGGGTCCTGTTCTGCGTAGCCCAGGGATTGAGCCGCAGCCAGCGCATCGCCAAAATCCGACCCCTCCTGGCTCATTCGGGTCAGGATGTAGTTAGTGGTGCCGTTGATAATGCCCATGAGGGACAGCACTCTGTTGCCGGCGAGCGCTTCCTTGAACACCTTGACAACAGGAATTCCTCCGGCCACAGCGCCTTCGTAGTAAAGACCGCCGCCGTCCGTTGCGGCGGTGCGTAGCTCGTGTCCGTGCCGGGCCAAGACCTCTTTGTTAGCAGTTATCACGTGCTTCCCGGCTCTGAGAGCGGTTAGCATGTAGTCGCGCGCGAGTTTGGTATCCTGGCCTGGACACCCTATGGTTTCCACAATAATCGGGATGTCGGGGTCGCCCACCACGCTGTCGGCATCGGTAGTCAGCAGTTCCTTGGGAACACTCACGCGGCGCTCCCTGTCCGGGTCACGCACGGCTACCTTCACTACCTCCAGCTTCGCCCCGACCTTCTCTGCAATCTCGGCAGAATTATCATTCAGAATTCTCCAGACTCCACTACCCACATTGCCCAGCCCTAACAGCCCTATTCTCGCAACGTCCACAACGCTCCTCCTAGATGCGCGAATCAGCCCCGAGATGAACGCGTGCTCACCTGGGACAAGCGACATTTCTTCCGATTATAGCGTATAGTCGCGGAAAAAGACACACACAGCGCCAGGATTCTACTTAGCCTGATACTTGGATGGACACTTGACCAGGATCTTGCGCGCTTCGAACACCCCATCGTGCAGGTTCCCCACGACGACTACGCTCTCGGCTGTGTCGAAATTGCCTGGAGGGGCCCCTGCGAATTGCACGGGCACTGTCTGGCCTGCGCGGTCAGTGAGGTTGAAGCAAAAGAGACCGTTTTCGGCGTCTATGCGGGCTGTCTGCTTGTCTGGTATTCCCGACACTTGAACACTTCCGCCGCGGTGGGCCGCCTCCGAAAAGGTCACGTAAGGAGTAAGCGCGCTTTTAAACGCAGTGGCCGCGAACACGGCGAAAGCCGCTACTACCAGGACTATTAGGATGGTCTTCTTCTTCACTTGCGCCCCTCCAGCCGCCTGAGAGCGGTGTCGATCTTCATCAGATAGCCGAAGAGGGCTATCCATGTGACGACAGCCACTGACGCTGCGGTGAAGAGGGCGGCGGTTTCAGTCATGTGTGTCAATCCTCCTGACGATGGGACAATCTTTGAACTAGACGCCATGCATGTAGGCGTAGGCGAAAAACCCAAACGAAGAGCGCTGTGAACCCCGCAAGCGATGACATGAATACCGTCATCATCCGAGCATCCATATGCAGGCCCCCATCTGCGACCAGGATGGGCCCATCGGGGTGAAGCGATTGCACGGCCGGGATTCTGGGCGCCACGAAAACCAGGATCGGCACGGTGATGAATGCCAGAATACCGTAGACCGCTGACAACGAACCACGGCGGGCGGGGTCGTCCACAGCCGACCGGAGCGCGAAATACGCTCCGTATATGAGCAGCAGAATGAAAATGGAGGTCTCGCGTGGATCCCAGTTCCAGTAGGATCCCCAGATAGCCTTGGCGAATATCGAACCGCTCACCGTGGCGATCACACAGAAAAGGAGGCCCAGTTCTGCTGAGAACGAAGCGGCGGCATCATCTGCTGCCCTTCGGGTCTTCAGGTATCTTACACTGTAAACCGTGCATATCAGGAAGGCCAGCACAGTCACCCATGCCGTTGGAATGTGAAAGTATATGATCC
>CAYYHF010000182.1:0-5608 GCA_964471415.1 uncultured Clostridia bacterium
AAGGCCGTTAACATCGCCGAAACGTTGCGTGTTCCCGTCATTCTTCTCATGGACGAGGTAGTTGCGCACATGAGGGAACGCGTAATTGTGCCTTGCGCCGATGAAATCGAGATCGCCTGCAGGCCGCGTCCGACCGTTGCCCCGGCAGACTATCTGCCGTATGACGCCGGGCCGGATGGGGTACCCGCCATGGCTGACTTCGGCACAGGGTATCGGTGGCACGTAACGGGCTTGTACCACGACATCACCGGGTTTCCCACATCGGCTCCGGGCAAGGTGGACCACCTGATCAGGAGGCTCGATGCCAAGATCCAGCATCGCAGGCGCGAAATCACGTTCGCCTGGGATGAGTATATGGACGATGCCAAGGTAGCGGTGGTCGCCTGCGGGATCGTGGCGAGGTCTGCGCGACGCGCGGTAAGGCTGGCGCGGGCCAAGGGGATCGCGGCCGGCGTATTCCAACCCAAGACGATTTGGCCGTTCCCGGACGAGCAGATAGCTGAGATAGCGACCCGTGTAGACCGGATTGTTGTGCCTGAGATGAATCTGGGCCAGCTCGCCAGGGAAGTTCAGCGGGCGGCGTGTGGCAAATGCGAGGTCATCGGCCACTTCCGAGTCGATGGCGAGCCCATCGCGCCCGAGGAGATCCTCGCGCGACTGGAGGAAGTCTAGTAGGTGGCCAGATCCATAGACGAGTATCTACGAAAGCAGTTCATGCCGCACATCTGGTGCGCTGGTTGCGGGCACGGCATCGTGCTGAACGCGTTGCTTCGGGCTGTGGCCAGGCTGGACTTGCCGAAGGATCAGGTGTGCGTGGTGTCGGGCATCGGTTGCGCTTCGCGCGCTCCCGGGTATCTCGACTTCGATACTCTCCACACAACGCACGGTAGGGCCCTGGCTTTCGCGACAGGGATCAAGCTCGCTGTTCCTGATCTGCACGTAATCGTGGTTACTGGAGACGGCGATGGCGCCGCTATAGGCGGAAATCACCTTATCCACGCGGCCAGGCGGAACATGGGAGTCACCACGGTGATGTTCAATAACTCCATATACGGAATGACAAACGGGCAGTACTCTCCATTGACGCCCAGCGGCATGTATGCTAGCACCGCTCCGTACGGCAACGTGGAGCGCAATTTCGATATGTGCGAACTGGTCAGGGCATCGGGCGCGAATTATGTCGCGCGAGCTACGGTGGCCCAGGCGCGCCAGTTGTCCACGTACATTGAGCGCGCCATAGAAACACCGGGATTCGCCTTTGTCGAGGCGGTCGGCAGTTGTCCGACTTACTTCGGGCGCCGAAACAAGCTGGGAACCCCGCTTCAGATGCTGGAGACGCTCAAGAAGAATTCGGTGACGGCGACTGCCGCGGCCAAGCTGGATCCGGCCGATCTTCAGGGAAAGATCATCATCGGCGAATTCCACCGGGGCGATGCTCCAGGCTACATTGAACTGTATGATGGAGTGATCGAACGGGCAAAGGAGGCGGCCGGCAAGTGAGACGCGAAGTAAGGCTGTCGGGATACGGTGGGCAGGGGTTGATTCTGGCCGGCATTATCCTCGCCGAAGCGGCGATGCGAGATGGCTACGAAGCAGTCCAGACGCAGAGCTACGGCCCGGAGGCGCGGGGCGGCGCGTCCAAAGCCGAGGTCATCATGAGCGATGAGCCCATTGACTATCCTAGGGTGACCGCGCCCGATGTGCTCCTGCTTATGTCGGACGCCGCGTGCACGCGCTACGCATGCACTGTGGAACCGGGCGGCGCCGTTGTCGTCGACTCCGGGTTGATCCAGAACGTCCCCGAAAACCCGGGAAACGTGTACAGGATAGCGATAACCGATATATCAGTTGAAGCCACAGGGAGGGCAATAACCGCCAACATAGCGGCGCTGGGCGTTCTCAACACTCTGGCAAAGCTTGTCTCGGAGGAGTCGCTGGAGCAGGCTGTGGCGGCGCGAGTTCCGCGTGGAACGGTCGATGTCAATCTCAAGGCACTCAGCGCCGGAATAGCGGCTGCACGCAAAGCAGATGGCCCGGAATTGCGAGGGGAGTGATGATCGATTGGAGACCACTACATTCGCCAATAGGATGGGGGATCTCGGTGGAGATGTTGTGGCCAACATGTTCGCTCTGACCGAGAAGGCCGACATCATATCGTTTGCGGGGGGCATACCTTCGCCCGATGCCTTGCCTGTGGAACGCCTTCGCGAGTTGGCCGATGAGATACTGCGTACCGCGGGTAAACAGGTGCTGCAGTACGCGACCATCGATGGTTACGGCCCTCTGCGAGAGTGGTTGGCAGACTGGATGGCGGAGACCGGTGTTCATGCAACGCGCGAGAACGTATTGGTCACGTCCGGAGGCCAGCAGGGCATCGATCTCGCGGCGAAGGCGTTTCTGAACCCAGGCGACTGTGTGCTAGTGGAAAGACCCACGTATTTGGCCGCGATACCGATATTCAAGACCTACGAAGCCAGGTTTGGAGCTGTAAAATCCGATGATCAGGGCATCATACCCGAATCCTTTGAAGAGGCGATTCGCAGGCATGACCCCAAAATGCTGTACGTGGTTCCTACATTCCAAAACCCTACGGGCGTCACCATCCCTGCGGATCGCAGGAAGGCAATTGCAGAGATAGCTGGGAAATACGGAGTGCTCGTCCTCGAGGACGATCCCTACGCCAAACTCCGTTACGATGGGGAGCCCGCGCCGTCCATCGCGAGCTTTGATGAGAAGGGAGTCTGCATCTTCGTTGGGAGTTTTTCGAAGATTGTGTCTCCCGGCTTGCGTGTAGGCTACATGGTCTCGCCCGCTCATGTCCAGCCGCGGCTTGCACAATGCAAGCAGAGCACTGACTTTCACACTTCGAATCTATCGCAGAGGCTCATATACGAGTTCTGTTCGAGAGGATATCTCGGTCCTCACCTCGAGTCCATCAAGAGCGCATACATGGTCAAACGCGATGCAGCTCTGCGCGCGATGGAAAAGTACTTCCCCGAGGGAGTTCGCTGGACTCATCCACAGGGTGGTCTGTTCGTCTGGGCGGTGTTGCCTGAGCAGATCGACACTGCCGAGCTGATCAAGCGCGCATCGGAGAGAAAGGTCGCATTCATACCGGGCGTACCCTTCTACTTTGACAACACGGGGCACAATACCATGAGGCTCAACTTCAGCAATGCGAGCCTCGATGCATTGGATGAAGGGTTAAGCCGCCTGGGAATGGTCATCGGCGAAGCTATGGGCATGTAGACGCGGCTTTGGGCGTGTTGTGCGCGTGCTGTATACCCGGGCGAGATCCTTTCGGGGATTCGTCCGGGTTTGCGTACCTTGCTGGAGGTGGGTTAAGTGTCGATGGCGTTGATTGAGGCGCTTCTCCTGCAAGTGCAGGCCCAGGCCGTGGCGGAGGCTCGCTGGTTTCGCCACAAGTTGTCCGGGGCATCGACTTCGGAACTCGTGGACCTGGCCGGGCCCTTGCCCGCACCGGGGGACATGCCTGTTGCCCTTGCAGTCGTCAGATTCACCGGGGCGGGCGACTACTTCATCCCTGTGACCTTGGACAGCGGAGAGCGGGATATGCCCGGGCGCATCCTGGCCGCGGCAGGAGACGATTCCGGTGCGAGGCTGATCGATGCGGCAGCTGAGCCTGCATACGCCGATGCGGTTTTGGCCCTGATTGAATCGGACGCCCACATGCAGGCTCGCCACGGGAGATTCGAGTTCCGCAAGGTCGGCAGGGTTGGCAGGGTCGGTGGGCGTCCAAGGTGGGCTGTCCGCCGGGTGGACGGCGAGTACACGAACAGCATCGTGATTGCCGAGCGAAGCGTGGCACTGAAGACCTTCCGGATGCTGGCCATGGGAATTAGCCCTGATGTGGAGGTCGGCGCCGCGCTGGCGCGCTACACTGATTTCGACGAAACAGCCTGTGTGCTGGGCGAAGCTAGGTACGTAACCAGCAACGGCGCAGTTTATTCAACGGCGGTTCTGACCGAAGCCGTTCCGAACGTGGGCGATGTGTGGGACGTCTGTGGCCCTGCCCTTGATCAGCTTGCATGTTGCGACACGCCGAGCGGCCGCGATGTGTGCTCCGCCGATGCCATCAGGCGGCTGGGAGCGACCATCGGCAGGCTTCACCTGGCCTTGGCATCCATCCACATTCCCGGATTCGGACGTAGTCCCCTGATCCCCGCCGTCCTAGACCAATGGCGCGACCGTGTACTGGGTCGCGCCATAAGTGCAGCCGGTAGCCTTCAGGAGGCTCTGGATCGGCCTGGTCACTTGGCGGACGATGCCGCTACATTGGCCCGGCAGGCGATAGAGGCGGTGCCCAGACTCCGATCCAGATTGACGCGGGACGGTGCGCTCGGCGATCTGGGCGAGGTAATCCGGTGCCATGGCGATTTGCACCTTGGGCAGATCTTGCTCAGGCCGGACGGCGGATTTGCGGTCATAGACTTCGAGGGAGAGCCGCTGACGCCGCTTGGCGAGCGATCCGCTCCATCCAGCCCGGCAAAGGATGTTGCAGGAATGCTCCGTTCGTTCAGCTACGCCTCGCACTCGGCGCAGAAGCGGATTGCCGCGCAAGAGCGCGTCTGCGCACGGGCAGGGCAGGCGCAGGAGGTGCTCGCGAAGTGGGAACGCGGAGCGAGGCAAGCGTTTCTCGACGGCTACTTCGGCGAGGCGCTCAAGCAGGGTAGCAACCTGTGGCCGGAGTCGCCCGAGACCAGGCAGTCGCTGATATCCTTGTTTGAAATGGAAAAAGCTTTCTACGAGGTGGTTTACGAGATCAACAACAGGCCGGACTGGGCAGCGATCCCTTTGGCTGGAATCTTGCGCATCTTGAATAGAGAGGAAGGCGATCATGTTTGACGACGAAGCGTAGCGTGAGTGTGACTATGATGAGTCGTGAGTTTCCGCCCAACGTCTACGGAGGGGCGGGAGTGCACGTGGACTATCTGTCGTCATATCTAGCGGACATCATGCCCGTGGAGGTCAGGTGCTTCGGACGCCGAGAATCGGTTCAGAATTCGCTTGCGGTCAGGGGATACGACCCGTGGCCTGAGCTGTCGCGAGGCTGCGATCCGCGTCTTGAAAAGGTGCTGAGCCCGCTTTCCGTGGACTTGGCCCTTGTGCGCGATCCTATCAGCTCGGATGTGGTTCACTGTCATACATGGTACACCTTCTTCGCGGGTTATCTGGCCAAGATGCTCTACGGAGCCAGACTCATCACCACCGTTCACTCGCTGGAACCGCTCAGGCCGTGGAAGGCAGAACAGCTGGGCTCGGGTTACGTGGTAAGCTCATGGATGGAGAAGACCGGCATCGAGAACTCCGACCGGGTCATCGCGGTGTCCCAGGAGATGAGGGAGGACGTACTGAAGCACTACGACATCGCGCCTGAGAAGGTAGTGGTGATACACAACGGGATCGATCTTGCAGGATACCGAAAGACTGACGACTTGTCTGCGCTTTTGGCCTACAAGATCACCCAGCCCTACGTTCTCTTTGTGGGGCGGATATCGCGGCAGAAGGGTATCATGCACCTGCTTGACGCTGCGCAATCCATCCGTGAGGATGTGAAGATTGTTCTGTGCGCCGGAAGTCCCGACAC
>CAYYHF010000183.1:0-5597 GCA_964471415.1 uncultured Clostridia bacterium
ACCTGCCCTCCGCAATCAGATTGACATAACCCTCGGGGACAGTTCCAAGGGGACAGGCTATGCTGCAAGAATGCTGTGTGGCATATGCACCCGCTTCAGATGGGAAGATCATTGGCCCCTCTGCGCAGTCCGGGCATAATCTGCAGATGTCTCTTTGATACTCGTGAATTGCCTCTGTAGGGCAGATGCGGCGGCATGCTCCACAGTTGACGCATTCTTTGGCGGCGATGGACGCTACCGCCCGCCTCTCGCGGATTACCTCCTCTCCATTGTCGAATTCGATCCTGATTCTTTGGCTTGCAGGACTCATCCCAGAAAGCACCTCCTTGCGTCTTTGGCTGCTTGCCTTTTCTGCATGCTCACTCGTAGATGCAAAGAACGTACCCCCAAAATCAAAAAAGCCGCCGCCCCAGTTGAAGGGCTTCGGCCGTAAGGCTCGACAGTGAAGCGTACATTATTTCAACGTGGAATATTCCAACACTGTCGAGTTTTGCTACGTTTTAGATGCCAATACCGTATTTCCTGATTTTATTGTATAGCGTCCCTCGATCAATTCCCAGAACACGAGAGGTCTGTGTCTTGTTGCCGTTCATTGCCTGCAAAGTGGCTTGTATGTGCATTCGCTCCGCTTCATCCAGACTGACATTACCGAAGAACGCCGGCCCTTTCCGGCCATCTCCACAGTGTCCGCATCTCAGTTCCTCGGGCAGACAGTACAAGGCGATCTCTTCATTGTCGTCACAGAAGTTGACGCAGTATTCGACAACGTTCTCGAGTTCGCGAGTATTACCAGGCCATGAGTAGTTGACCAACGCCTCCATGCAATCAGCCTCGATGCCGCAGATGTTCTTGTTCAGCTTCACATTCATTTTTCTGATGAAGTAGTCGGTCAGCAACGGAATGTCCGCTCTTCGCTCTCTCAACGGAGGCAGCACGATGCTGACGACATTGAGTCGATAGAACAAATCGGCGCGAAATGTGCCTTTCTGCACCATGTTCTGAAGGCTCTTGTTGGTTGAGGCGATTATCCTTATGTCCAACGGAATGCTCCTCACTGAACCCAGCCTAGTCACTCTCTTATCCTCCAAGGCTCTCAGAAGGGCGGCCTGCATGTTCAGAGGCATATCTCCTATCTCGTCAAGCAATACCGTTCCGCCTGCCGCCAGCTCGAACTTGCCCGGTTTTCCTCCTTTGAGCGCGCCGGTAAACGTGCCCTCCTCGTAGCCGAAGAGCTCGCTTTCTAGCAGCTCTTTGGGAATGGCAGAGCAATTGATCGCGATGAAGGGTCCAAATCGACGGTCGCTCCCATTGTGAATAGCCTGAGCAACCAATTCCTTGCCTGTACCGCTTTCGCCCTGCAGCAGGATATTGGACGGACTCTTGGCCGCGCTGCGCGCCAGATCCAGAATCCTGGTGAACGATGGGTCCGACCCTATAATGTCTTTGAACTCGTAGCGGGCCTGAGTGCCGGCGACTTTGTTGGCCAGGCTGTGAATATCCGAGCTCTTCTTGAGTATGGTTACCACACCGATCAGCTCGCCCTGGTTGCTTCTCACAGGAGTTGCAGTGACAAAGCATCTCAAAACGCCGCGTCTCGCGCTGATGTTCATCTCCTCGTCCACAATATAGCTGTCGGCGGCGCTCATCAGCTTTGAGATATCTCTGTTGAATATGCGCAACATGCTCAGCTCAGAAGTATCTATGCGGCCGAGCATCTCCTGGGCGATGTTGTTGATCTCCCTTATGGTTCCATCCGTACTGAAGTAGATCAGCCCGTCTGATATCGAATTGAGTATGTTGCCCAGGAGCTTCGAATGGAGATCGAGGTCTTGTACGGCGTTCTCCAGTTTGAACCGTTCTTCAATTGCCTTGGCCGATGCCATTAACATGCCCAGAGTGTGGGCGTGAAAATAGTCCTTATTCTCACTACATCCAATGCAGCCTATGATCTCTCCGCATTCATTGTGGATGGGCACCCCGAACGAAGCCCAAGACTGAGCCGCCGTACAGTAATGCTCGTCCCCATATACCATGATGGGCCCATCGGAGGCTATCGCTGTTCCGACACCGTTTGTCCCGACATGTTTTTCCGCCATTGAGACCCCGATATGGAAGTTCATATCCTCCAAGGCCTCCTCTGACAACGGGTCATGTCTGTAGTCCAGCAGAATGCCTTCTTCATCAGTTAGCATCAGGACAAACCTGTATTCATTGATCGCGTAGTAGATGGTCTTCATGAAAGGCGAGGCGATTTCGAGCAACCTCCGGCGCTCCTCGGACATTGTCCCGCGATGCCCGGGATGCGTCCTAAGGCAGCCTTCATCCGGTTTGAGACCATACTGACGGCACCTTTCCCACGAGAGCGAAACCGCTTTTCTGAAGTTCTCATGCACTTCTATCTCAACTCCTCGCAAGCGTGTTGAGGATGTAGAATACATGGGCCCTTTACAGTCTTCAGCTCTTGTAACAATTCAACATCTTGGGCAAAAACCTTCTCTGCGTTGTCCATGGCCCGAAATCGCGCCGAGCCGGCTTCTTGGCCGGCTCGGCAATGGGTACCATCCGGTGGCGTATTGCGTGTCATCCCTTGCTACATCTGAGGCAGCTACCGAACAACCTCTTCCAACCGCTCTAGGGCTTCCTCGAGTATGCTGCGCGGGCATGCCAGGTTGATCCGCTGAAAGCCTGCTCCGCCCGGGCCGAATATGGGGCCGTCATCCAACCAGACGTGGGCCTTCTCAAGTACGAGACGATCCAGTTCACCGGGATCAAGGCCGACT
Source organism: uncultured Clostridia bacterium (assembly GCA_964471415.1). Taxonomy (GTDB): domain Bacteria; phylum Bacillota; class DTU025; order DTU025; family DTU025; genus UBA5389. The sequence continues at coordinate 2,781 of CAYYHF010000183.1, forward strand.
TGGGCGCAGTCTAGCCAGGCCAGATAAGTACCCTCAAGGGGTACCACTCTCACCTTCGGCATGCGCCTCGCAGCGAAATCCCTCAGGAACCGCAGATTGCCTTGCACGTAGTCCAGCATACTCTCAAGCCATGCTTCTCCGCCATTGTAGGCCGCGATCAGCGCTTCCAGGCCAAAGACATTCGCGCGATGAACCTTGTTGGCGGCGGCAAAGCAATCCCGCGTCTTGGCATCGGGAATGATTGCGTACGCTGTCTGCAGTCCTGCCAGATTGAACGTCTTGCTCGGACTCATGCAAGTAATCGAGTTGGCTGCAAGCGCCTCGCTCAGAGAGGCAATCGGAACGTGTTTCTTGCCTCGATAGACGATATCGCAATGGATCTCATCAGATACAATCAAGATGTCGTTTTCAAGGCATATCTGACCCAGCCGCTTCAGCTCGCTTTTGCTCCACACCCTGCCTACGGGATTATGCGGGCTGCACAAAATCAGCATCTTCACTCGCGGGTCGCGCGCCTGTTCCTCAAGACCCTCAAAATCCATGGAATAGTAGCCGTCTTCATAGACCAGATTGTTCAGCACACAGCGCCGGCCGTTCTCCTCTATTGCGGCGAAGAAGGGATAGTAGACCGGCGGTTGCACAATCACCTTGTCCCCAGGCTGAGTCGAGGTCTGAACCGCGATGTTGAGCGCAGGCACTACGCCGGGGCAGAACGCGATCCACTCACTCGGAACAGTCCAGCCGTGGCGGCGTGCCAGCCAATTGGTGATCGCCGCGAAATACGAATCGGGGAAGATCGCGTAGCCGTAGACCCCATGCCGAGCTCGGTCAATCAGGGCGTCTATTACTGGTTTTGGCGCGCGAAAGTCCATGTCCGCCACCCATAGAGGCAACAAGTCCGTCCGCGAGTCCCACTTAAGAGAATTAGTGCCGCATCGTGGAACTACTATGTCGAAATCACACAATACTGCTCCCCCCACCAACACTCAAAACCCGCATTTCACACGCAGTTCTTATCGCTCAAGCAGCGTGCTGAAGGCATCTACGAAGCAGGACACGTGTATCTCCATCGCCCTGCGTGCCTCAATAGGATCCTTTTTCTTGAACGCAGCCAAAACCTCTGCCAGGTTATGCACCGCGGCCGCCTGAAGACCGGGTATTCGGTCCATGAAGTGGAACCAACCTCTCCGACAGCGGTATCTGATGACCTCGAGCACGTCATTGAGGGGTTTGTTGAATGTTGAATCATGAATTGCCTCATGGAATTGCTGATCAATTTCGACCAATCGCTTGAAATCGCCGTCATCGCGGGAAGGCTCTATCTCATCGACTAGCCGAGTCAGGCGCTCTAGAGCCGAATCGGGCATTCTGGTCGCCGCGAGCTCACTGGCTAGGCCGTCCAAGTTTTTCTTGACTATGAACAAGTCCCTCAGATCTAGTACATTGATCTCCGATACGTAGGACCCAAACCTTGGGTATACAGTAACAAGTCCCTGCTCTTTCAGGCGCAAGAGGGCTTCTCTCAAGGGAGTCCGGCTAATGCCTAGTTCGCGGCAGATTTCCTTTTCATCGATGAGCATGCCGGGCTCATATTGCACATATATGATCCGGTCCCTTATGGTCTCATATACATCTTGCTTTCGCGACAACGCCAGCGCCTCCTCACTAGCCTCCAATGTTGGGCATCAAGACGTCGATTTGGTGTTCAGGCCCCGGCAACACAACGTTTTCCTTTACCAACCGGCCGTCTACGGCGATAAGAACAGGCTGTCTGGCGCCGGATTCCTGAGCCGACCCTCGAACCGGCTCCTCGATCCGCTCCCTGACCGACCCCCGGTTTGTCCAGCGATCCAAGCATCCCTCAGTCGCCAGATCTATGAAATCCTGTAGCATCACGCCCGGCTGCAGTGTATATGTCTTCTGCCCTAAGCCCATGCGGGTCCTGAGCGAGCCGTGGTACCTTACGACTATGTTCATTCCATCGACTCCCCGGTCATCATAGGAATCCCTCAAGGCCGAGTTCCGCAAGCTTTGCGCTGGTCGGTATGCCAAACTCATCCCACGCTCGCACCTGGTAATACTGGTTCAGCATCTCTCCTAAGTGCGGCAGGTTGAGCGCGGCGCCCCCGGTATTCCGCCTTGACGCTGTGATGCGATGCGGCAGTACGTCATCCTTCCTGCTTGCGCCGTGACGCACATTGTAGATGCGCTTCAGGTTGTAGATTCGTTCACCCGTAAGCATGAACTCATCTACATCCATGTCCCAGCCCATGACGGCATTCATCCACTCCACAACCTGCGAGATGGGCAGCCCGCATCCGAGCGTGAACTTGCAGAGTTTTAGGGAATCGTACATACCCATGACATCTTGGAGTTTCGACGTCATCCAGCCCTTTTTGTCGACGCCGAACCTGTCCTGGCTCTCATGAAGACCGATCTCCGGCATCACCCCGCCCTTTTCGAACATGTGGGTGAACCCCGCAAGATGGCACCCTCCGCGGTTGGATGTTGCGTAGGACAACGCCACCGAATTGTGGGCCCGCGGATCGTGCGCCGGAAATTCCAGCCCTTTGGTATGAATGGCGAACTCCTCTGCAACACCTCCCAGCTCCTGCGCACACCGATGGACTCCCTCCGCAAGCAGATCCCCGATGCCCCGGCGAAAAGCGATCATCTCTATCAATGTCAGAACAACGTTGCCATCGCCCCACTCCGGTTCAAGGCCGCCGCACTGCGCTCTGCTCAGAAGACCCCTTTCATACGCCTCCATAGCAAAGGCTATCACTGACCCTGTGGAGATGGTGTCAAGGCCATATC
>CAYYHF010000184.1:0-5594 GCA_964471415.1 uncultured Clostridia bacterium
ACGCGCGACCTCTAGAGTGCGATTCTAGCGCTCTCCCAGCTGAGCTACGGGCCCTCGAAGCTTTGACAATAATCATGTTACCATGGGGAACACGGCGCGTCAACTGCGCATCAGACAATCCCTGTATCAGGCGCTCTCCATATCAAACAATCCCAGGTCGAGCAATCCGGCTGCAGGCCTATCAAGGAAGACTGTCACGTCTGGATGCAGCTGCACAACGGATGCTGGAACATCGCAGGTCACCGGACCCTGAAGGGCCCGCCGGATTATGTCGGCCTTCGCACCTCCATCGGCCAGCAGCATGATCTGGCGCGCCTCCATTATCGTGCCTATCCCCATAGACATCGCGAACATAGGCAGTTCCTCTGCATCGGTCTTGGCTCGATTGACCTGTACAGTCTGATCAGCCAATCGCACAACGCGAGTACGGGAGTCGGGGGCCGACCCAGGTTCATTGAACCCGATATGACCATTGAGCCCAATGCCCAGCACTTGCAGGTCGATGCCTCCGGCCGCCTGGATCATCTGTTCGTATCTGATGCACTCAGCCTCCGGATCACGGGCTGACCCGCACGGCACATGGGTTCGCCCACGGTCCAGGTTGACCTGGGAGAACAAATGCTCCCACATGAACCGCTTGTAGCTTCTGGGATCATCGGCATCCAAACCGTAATACTCGTCGAGGTTGAACGTAGCGACCCGGGCAAAATCGAGTCCCTCGCGCCGATGCAATTCGACTAGCTCAGCATAGAGCCCAATCGGAGTCGATCCGGTAGCCAGGCCCAACACGATATCGGGCCGCGCCCTAACACAGTCCGATATGTGCTTTGCAGCGGCCATGCTCATCGCCGCATAGTCGCGGTATACAGCTACACGCACGTTCAATCGCCCCTCTATTCCTTGGGACGCATGAGAGGGAAAAGAATCACGTCCCTTATCGAAGGCGAGTCGGTCAGAAGCATGACCAGCCTGTCGATTCCAAGACCCATCCCTCCGGTGGGCGGCAGACCGTATTCCAGAGCCGTGATGAAGTCCTCGTCCATCATATGCGCCTCTTCATCGCCGCGCTCTCTCTCAGCCACCTGGGCCAAGAAGCGCTCACGCTGGTCAATGGGATCGTTCAGCTCTGAAAACGCGTTGGCCAATTCCCGACCGGCACATACCGCCTCGAATCTGTAGGTCAGTTCGGGGTTGTCCGATCTCTTCTTGGCCAGGGGCGAGACTTCTATGGGGTAATCCATTATGAAAGTAGGCTGGATCAGGCTTGCCTCCACCTTCTCCTCATAGGCCTCGCTCAGACATGCGCCGCGAGTAGCATCCTTGTCGATATCCAGTCCCATCCTGCGGCAGGCCTGCCGAGCTTCATCATGGCCGATGCTCATGAAGTCCACTCCCGTGTGCTCCCTGACCGCCTCCGCCATCGTCACCCGAGGCCACGGCGGGGTGAGGTCGATCTCGCTGCCCTGATAGGTTATGCGCGTGGTTCCCAAAGCAATGCGCGACACATGTGCCACCAGATTCTCAGTAATCTCCATCATGTCGTGGTAATCGGCATAGGCCTGGTACAGCTCCACGGAAGTGAACTCAGGGTTATGCCTCGTGGAGATGCCTTCGTTTCGGAAGATGCGGCCGATTTCATAGACTCGCTCCAACCCGCCCACTATCAGGCGCTTGAGATGGAGTTCAGTGGCTATGCGAAGGTAAAGATCCATGTCGAGCGCGTTGTGGTGCGTGACGAACGGCCGAGCGGTGGCGCCTCCGGCAATCGCATGCATAGACGGGGTTTCCACCTCAAGGAACCCCCGCGAGTCCAGGAAATCGCGCATGGCAGACACGATACGGGTTCTCAGCATGAAGGTCTTGCGCACATCGGGGTTCACAATCAGGTCGACATATCGCTGCCGGTAGCGAATATCCACATCCTTCAGGCCGTGCCACTTCTCGGGGAGGGGGCGAAGCGCCTTGGAGAGCATCCTGAACGAAGATAGGACTATTGATATCTCGCCTCGTCTGGTGCGAAAGACCTCGCCTTCAACTCCCAGGATATCTCCGATGTCCACCTGCCCCAGCATCTCGTATTGCTCCTGCCCGAGCACATCTCTCTTGGCGTACACCTGAATACGCCCCGACAGATCGCCAAGATCGAAAAATGAAGCCTTCCCGTGGCCCCTGAAGGCCATGACCCTGCCTGCAACCGATACGTGCTGGCCCTCAAGATCTTCAAACCCATCAACGATTTCGGCAGACGAATGCGTGGCAACGAACCTGGAGCCAAACGGGTCCACCCCGCGCGACCGCCAGTAGTCAAGCTTCGCTCGGCGCTGGTCCGTCTCGTCTGCGAAAGTGGCAACATCGGCTGGCTGCCCACGTTCGCCCATAATCAACACTCACCTTGCAATCTGTAATACCTGGTATTTTATGGTCCCTGCCGGAACAAGCACTTCGACAACACTCCCCACTGCCTTGCCCAACACGGCGCGACCAACGGGGGATTCGTTGGATATCCGTTGCTTGCTGGGGTTAGCCTCGGCAGAGCCTACGATTACATATTCTTCGACATCACCATGGTTCAAATCCTTCAAGACAACGCGAGACCCAACAGCCACTTCATCGTGGTCACCATCGGGTCCTTCAATGATCCTGGCATTTCTGAGCATTTTCTCCAGAGTCGCAATGCGGCCCTCTACGAAAGCCTGCTCGTTCTTGGCATCTTCGTACTCGGAGTTGTCGGTAATGTCGCCGAACTCTATGGCCTGCTTGATACGATCCGCGACCTCACGGCGCTTGGCCGTTCGGAGGTACTCGAGTTCCTTCTCAAGGTTCACTAGCCCTTCAGGAGTCAAAATAACTTCCTTGTCAGGCATCACAGTCCGCTCCCCCTCGAACGTCATCTCCGGGCGCACCGCCCGGGAGCGCTACCCATTCTATTCGCGTGCATGCGCTTGGATTCAAGCCTGTGGGCCCTGCGTACCCCGCAAAGGGAAAAAAAGATGGCGCGCCCGCCACAAGTCACGCCAATATTATGGCAAGCTGCCCCCAGGTTGTCAAGCCGCGCGCGAAACCGCGCGAAACGTGCAAAGCCGCGGAGCCACGGGCCGCCGGCGAAGAGAAAGCGCCGCGACCCGCAGCGTCCGCGCGCACTGCGCCTGCGCTTACTCCTGCGGCTGTGTGTACCTCACTATCCTCGGCTTGATCTCTAGCCGGTCCAATTGGTCGAAATAGTCTCTCTCCGTAATGTCGTCGATTGGTTTCTTGATGAAGGTCACCAGGATGGCTTCGAGCACGTTGGTGCCGAATGAGCGCCCATTGATCTCGGGCGTTGTGGTGACCAGCACGCTCGCTCCGCGCTGCCCCAGCTCGTCTACGTCCTTGGACGTCACAGTGTTGGTGATGATGATCTTGCCGTCGATCCTCTCCGGCAGGTACTTGCGGATGAAGTGGAAGTCGCCGGCGATGATGTCCGCCTCGTCATAGAACCTGGCATACTTGGCCGCTTCCTTCCCCTCCTGGACAGTCTGCCCCTTGCCCGTGGGGTACAGCCACTTGAAAGGTATCCGAGTGGCTATCGGCATGACGATGGGCGCCAGGCGGTATATCCACTTCAGCGAATGAAGCGGGATAGGCAACCCGAGAGCGTACATGATATCGCCGTAAGTGACGCGGCAGCCCAGTTCTTCAAAGGCTACTCCCATGCCGATTCTGTCGATGGCGCACACAACGAGCACCCGTTTGCCTGCGATGGGAAGCCTCTCTACCTCGGCAGCGTGTTTGACGACCCGGTATTCAAGCGTGCTCTTCAGACCTGTGCCGTCCACAAGAGGAGTCTTTCGCGCAGCATCGGCAATCTTCTTGGCGTCCTTGAAGACGTATTTCTTGCCTACAGCCGCCATGTACAGGTCTATTCCGCCCATTCCGAACGCGTCGACCTCTCCGTCCATCGTGCGTATGAGTTCAATGGCCTTGTCTATGTCGCCGTCTGTTCCGATCCGCTCAACAAGATAGTCCTCGCCCAGTATGCTGACTTGAGCTGAATGGTTGCGGTCTGACGAACCAATGCTAACGCTCACGATATGCTTCACCGCTTGTTAGCGCCTCCTCGCACGGCGTCTATGACGGCCTCGATCTCCTCGGGGTCGATGTAAACATCCCCATGGATGGGCGACTGCCCGATCACCATGCTGGTTACCCTATCGCCCAGGATGGCCTCGATAAGACGCACCCGAAAATCCGAGCCCAGGAAAATGACCTGATCATACTGGTTGAAGTCGGATATCTCCTTCACCACGTCATTGAGAAGCTCGATTCCTGATCGGTCCTCAACATATGCCCAGCGTTCCACGTCACTCATCAGCCAAGTGCGATCAACGCCCGCGCGCTGAGCGACCGCTTCGATGTCGGCCTTGTTCCCCACCGGAAACCCGATCAGGGCAACCCGCTTACCTTTGCGCACCTCGCCAAGGTTCTCAATGCGCGAGACGAAGGATCTGTCGATCCCCACTGCGGCAGCCGCCTCCGCCTGCGAAGCTCCATTCTGACGCAACTCGAACAGCCTGTCGAGAACGCGGTCGATCTTGTCGCGGTCGATGACCTTCTCGCCCACGCGAACGAGAACCATGGAGGCCACCTTCCCCCTTCAGTGATGTTCACACTAATGTGCACACCCTGATTCTAGCATCAGTCGCGCTCGAAAACAAGCAAGCGGTCCAGATACTCGGAAAGCATGTCCTGCAGGTCCGACAATCCCGGCGCAGCCATTATGGCATCGCGCATGCGAGCAGCGCCGGGCAATCCGCGCGTGTACCAAGCGAGGTGCTTACGCATCTGGCTCGCGGCTGTCTTCTCGCCCTTCAGGTCAGCCACGTCCTTCAGGTGGCGCAGCGCCATTGATATCCTCTCTTCGGGTCGAGGTTCGGGCAGAAGTTGCCCGGTGGAGAGATAGTGAAGAGCACGTTTGAAGATCCAGGGGTTGCCCAAGGCGCCACGACCCACCATCACAGCAGCGCAGCCCGTCTCGTCTAGCATTCGGGCTGCCCTCTCAGGCGAGTCGACGTCTCCATTGCCCAGCACGGGCACTGGCACTGCCTGCGCTACGCGGGCGATCACGGACCAGTCGGCGGCGCCGCTGTAGCCTTGGGCCCGAGTCCGGCCGTGCACCGCAACAGCATCGGCTCCTGCAGCCACGCATCCCGCGGCGAATTCAACTGCGTTGGCGGCGCCCTCGTCCCATCCCTTGCGGATCTTGACGGTCACCGGCACATTGCACACTCCGCGCACGGCTCGTACAATGTCCCATGCAAGCCCGGGCCTACACATTAGAGCGGCACCCTCTCCGCTCCGAACAATTTTCGGCGCCGGGCACCCCATGTTGATGTCGACGATATCCGCGCCGAGCTGTTGGGCCATGACCGCGGCCCGCGCCATTGTTTTTGGATCGGATCCGAACAGCTGAACGGCGGCGGGGCGCTCCGCATCGCAGATCCGGAGCATCTCCTGAGTGTGGCGATTCCCATACATGAGGGCCATGGCGCTGATCATCTCGGTGTAGACCAGCCCACAGCCCATCTCTTTGCATATTCGTCTGAAAGGGGCATCGC
>CAYYHF010000185.1:0-5586 GCA_964471415.1 uncultured Clostridia bacterium
ACCCATATGCTACCATGTGATATGGGGGTTGTCAACCATGAATTGGGACAGTTCCCCCGGGTTGCAGCCATGGGTTGCCCGCCAGGGATCCGTCAGAGTCGTCAAATGGCACCCACGTGTATCTCTCGGCGGCAACCCCGGCCGGCAGTCGTGCGATTTCGCGCTACGGTCGTCGACGCCATGTTGCGGCCCGCATCTTGTAGCTGGGGCTCGCCCACAGGGGGATCTGGCTGCGCATCGCGGTCGCCGATGGCGGTCGTCGATAGGGGTCACGAGGCGGGGCGAGGATGGGGGACGCAAGGTGCGGGATTTGCACGGGTTATGGGGCTTACGGGGATCGGACAAAGAGTCATGTGGAATGTGAGGCCGCGCTGATTGCATGGGCCGTAGACGATGGAAGGAGGATTCCGGCGCGAGTTCGAGGAATACTGCAGGTCGAAGGCGAAGTGGTGTGGGGGTAGAAGGATGCACAATATTATGGAGCACATACGTGGGAGCATAGCCCGCTATATTGACCAATCGATACGCGCGCTTGTGTCTTCGGGCGAGTTGCCCGCCGAAGTGGTGGATGCACTAAATGGAGCGGCGGCGCCGCTGGAGGTGCCCAAGGACCCGAATCACGGCGAGCTCGCATCGCCTATCGCGCTTATTACCGCGAAGAGCGCCCGTATGGCGCCTCGCGACATAGCTTCCCTCATTGTCCGTGAACTGATGGCCTCGGGAGAGCATAGGTATGTTGAATCTGCAGAGGTTGCAGGGCCCGGGTTCATCAATTTTCGTCTTTCTCAGCAGTGGATAGCAGACACGGTGGCGCTAATCCGCCTGAGAGGGCCTGACTACGGCCGCTGCGACTTCGGCCGCGGGGAGCGGGTGATGGTGGAGTTCGTCAGCGCCAATCCGGTCGGTCCGCTGAACGTGGTGAACGCGCGTGCTGCAGCGGTCGGCGATACGCTGGTGAGGTTGCTTAACGCTGCAGGATATGAAGCGGCGAGCGAGTTCTACGTCAATGACGCGGGCCGGCAGGTAGAGGTGCTGGCCGAATCTGTATACGCCCGCTACATGGAGCTTAGGGGCCAGGACTACGCATTTCCTGAAGACGGCTACCGCGGCGAGTACGTGCGCGACATCGCTGCCCAGGCCATGCAGGATGAAAGCCTTGCCGCACAACTATCGGGCATGAGCGCAGATGAGGCCAAGGCTTTTCTCCGCGAGTATTCGCTTCGTCACATACTCGACTGGCAGAAGCGGTCGCTCGCGGACTACGAGGTCCATTTCGACAAGTGGTTCTCAGAGCGAGAGCTTCGCAAGACCGGCGCGGTCGAGGAGATGATCGCCGAGATGGAGGCGGCTGGTCATACATACAGGGAAGACGGAGCGCTCTGGTTTCGCTCTTCTGACTTCGGCGACGACAAGGACAGAGTCCTGATAAAAAGCGATGGGCTCTACACGTATGTGGCCCCGGACCTTGCCTACCATCGAAATAAGTTCTCACGCGGGTTCACCAAGCTTATCGACATTCTCGGCCCGGATCATCACGGCTACGAAGGCAGGATGCAGGCGGGGCTGAAGTCTTTCGGGTATCCCGATGGCACTTTGCAGGTGCTTCTGCTGCAGTTGGTCACGCTGATGCGGGACGGGCAACCCGTCAAGATGTCCAAGCGGGCCGGGGAGTTCATCACTATGGACGATTTGCTGGAAGAGGTGCCTAAAGACGCCGCACGATACTTCTTCATCATGCGGAACACCTCATCGCATCTGGATTTCGACTTGGACCTGGCGCGCGCGCAGAGTATGGACAATCCTGTGTGGTACATCCAGTACGCTCACGCTCGCTGCTGCAGCATCTTCAGACAGGCGGAGGCGGCTGGGATCTCCCGCGATGTGTGGGACCGCGCCGACCTGACGCTTCTGTCGGATCCGAGCGATGCAGACCTGGTGCGCAAGATGGCCGGATTCCCCGACGAAGTGCTGTCCGCCGCGATCGAGCGAGCGCCGTCTAGGATAGCCAAGTACGGCATGGATTTGGCGAGTGTCTTTCACAGCTTCTACAACGAGTGCCGTGTGATCAGCGATGATGAGGCGTTGACCGCGGCTCGGTTGGCGCTGGTGGACGCGACCAAGACGGTGATCGCCAATGCGCTGCAGATCATGGGCATCGCTGCTCCGGAAAGGATGTAGCTCAAGTGGAGAGGTACACGCCGGCCCAGGCCCTGGCCGTGCTGAGCAGGAGCGCGGTGCTTGCTTACGAGCGTATGGGCATGGTGGTTGCGTCGAGCGTCCTGTGGTATTTTGCGATACTGGCATCGGCCACGGTAGCCGGCTCCACGATGTGGGCTTTTCCGGCCGCCGTGCTGCTGGTGGCGCCGCTGGGCGCTGCGATCACTTACTTCGGCAATCTGGCCGTTCACCGAGAGGACGCGGGCCTGCGTGAACTGTGGCGCGGGTACACCAAGTTCTGGGGTAGAGGGGTCATACTTGGCGGCATAAGCGTTGCGGCCGCGCTCATTCTCTGGGTGGACATCCGGGCGATCATGGCGGCCCGAGCCGTCTGGATCAGGATGTTGGCTGGGGTCTGGGTCTACCTCAGCCTGTTTGTGGGACTGCTCCTGATGTATGCGCAGCCGATAATGGTAGAGCAGGACACAACTCCGTGGAAGGCCATAAGGCGGGCCGCCATCCTTGTTCTGGATAACCCGGCCTACGCGGTGGTAGTGGGACTTATGGAGCTGGCGTTGCTGGCCCTGGGCGTGATTCCAACGGTGCTGGTGCTTGCGGGCAGCCGTGCCGCCGGATACCTGCAGATTGTCGGGCTCGGAGTGTATGCTGGGTTCAATGCGATATTTCGCAACATGGCTACTGTTAAATTGCTGCAGCGCTACGGCGCCGCGAGAGAAAGCGACCGTGAGAGGCTGCAGGGAGAACTGGAGGTGGAGAAGATGGCGGGAGGAGCAAAGATAACGTGGCTGGGCCATGCCTGTTTTCTGATAGTCGCGAGCGATGGCGCCAGGGTGCTCACCGACCCGTTTGACGGCAGTGTGGGTTACGATGTTCCGGCTGTGGAGGCTGATATCGTGACTGTGAGCCACGGCCACTTCGACCACAACAACATCGAAGTGGTCCGGGGGGATCCCAAGGTCGTGGATACGCCTGGCGATAGGTCTTTCGGCAGTGTTCGCATACGGGGTATCCAGACATACCACGACACCAAGAGCGGCGCCCTTCGCGGTCCGAATGTCGTGTTCATTATCGAGACTGACGGTATGACCATATGTCATGCAGGCGATTTGGGCCACAATCTGTCTGATGAGACGGTTGAGAGCATCGGCAGGGTGGATGTGTTGTTGCTACCGGTCGGCGGCACCTATACGCTGGATGCTAAGGCCGCTCTGGAGGTTGTGCACAAGCTCGACCCGCGGATTGTCATACCGATGCACTACAAAACCCCCGACCTCAAGCTCAGCGGCATCGAGGGCCCGGAGCGATTTCTGGCAGGTATTTCCCGCGTCGAGCGAGCGCCGGGGTCCAGCTACACGGTTCAGGCCGCGAGCTTGCCGAGGGACCTTACCGCAGTCGTGCTGGGCTACCGCAGGGGCGATGCCTAAATGGGCGATGCCTATGAGCGGGCGCGGGTCGGAACCTTACCCGCGCGCCCGCGCCCGCGCGTTGGGTTGTGCTCGCCTGTTCATAGTGGTATAATACCGATTCGGTTGGGTTGTTTCCCGACCGAGGGGGGAACTAAGTGGCCAAATACGTGATTGTCACAGGCGGAGTCGTGTCGGGCCTTGGAAAAGGAATCACCGCTGCTTCGTTAGGAAGACTTCTCAAGGCCCGAGGCGTCTCGGTGGGAGTACTCAAGTTCGATCCGTATATCAACGTGGACCCCGGTACCATGAGTCCCTACCAACACGGGGAGGTCTTCGTCACCGAAGACGGCGCTGAAACCGACCTCGACCTCGGCCACTACGAAAGGTTCATCGACATCAACGTCACCCGCGATAACGATATCACCACCGGCATCATATACTCCTCAGTACTCGAAAAGGAAAGGCGCGGCGACTATCTCGGCGGCACCGTACAAGTCATCCCGCACATCACCAACGAAATCAAAGACCGCGTCACTCGTCTTGGGCGGAATGGATGCGATGTTGTCATCGTCGAAGTCGGCGGCACGGTGGGCGACATAGAGAGCCTGCCGTTTCTGGAAGCCCTTCGCCAGCTCAAGACTGAGGCGGGTCGCGAGAATGTGATGTACATACATGTGACCCTGGTGCCCTATATCCCGTCCGCGCGCGAGTTCAAGACCAAACCCACACAGCACTCGGTCAAGGAGCTTCGGAGCATAGGCCTTCAGCCCGATGTGATTGTCGCCCGTTCAGACCGTCCGCTTCCAGCCGACATTAAGGGCAAGATCGCTCTGTTCTGCGATGTGGAACCGGAAGCGGTGATATTCAACCCCGATGCCCAGTCCATCTACGAAGTGCCCCTCATCTTGGAGAAGGAAGGGCTAGACGAGATCGTTGTGAAGCGTCTGGAGCTGGCGTGTCCTGTGAGCGATCCCGACATGTCGGCGTGGCGGCAGATGGTTGCCAAGCTCAAGAGCATTAGGCGTTCTGTTACGGTGGCGCTTGTCGGCAAATACGTAGCTTTGCCCGATGCCTACCTCAGCGCTGTCGAGGCGCTTCGCCACGCGGGAATCGAGAACGATGTTCAGGTCGATGTGGACTGGATCGATTCCGAGGCTCTTGTGGCCTACGAAGATGCGGAGAAGGCGCTGTCCGGCGCCCACGGTGTGCTGATTCCGGGCGGGTTCGGCCCGCGAGGGGTGGAGGGCATGATACTGGCCGCCCGCTATGCTCGTGAGCGCAAGAAGCCCTTTTTCGGACTGTGTCTTGGGATGCAGTGCGCCGCAATCGAGTTCGCTCGCGATGTGTGCGGTCTCGCCGGCGCCAATAGCACGGAGTTCGACGCCGCCGCTGTCCATCCGGTTGTGGATTTCATGCCTGATCAGCGTGAGATCCAGCAGATCGGGGGGACTATGCGGCTGGGCGTGTATCCATTCCATCTTGAACCCGAGTCGAAGGCGGCGCGCGCCTACGGCCGGACGATGGTGCACGAGAGGCATCGCCACCGGCACAAGTTGAACAACGAATACATCGGCATCCTTGCTGAAAATGGTCTCAGGTTCTCGGGGATAAGCCCCGAACGTGATCTAGTCGAGATATTTGAGCTTGCCGATCACCCTTGGTTCGTTGGCACACAGTTTCATCCTGAGTTCAAGTCCAGGCCAGGCAGGCCTCATCCTCTGTTCAAGGAGTTTATCGCAAGATCGATTGAATACTCGGAATCCTGATGGTCCATCTATGCTGGGGATATGAACTCCACGCCGCTGGGCACAATTGATTGGGAGGTATGCGCCGGAGGATTTTGGCGCAAGACGGCGAATGTGAACCCCATAGTATCCTGGCCGAATGGGTGGCCGCACAATTTCTTCAAGTAAGTCTCATCAGTTTGATCATAAGCGTACCATTCATATGGCTCCACAGGAGTTTGCCCTATTTCGCACGGCCGAGCGCTTACCTTTATATG
>CAYYHF010000186.1:0-5548 GCA_964471415.1 uncultured Clostridia bacterium
CCGATCCCGAGAGCCCTGTTTGTCGTCTTGTAGCCGGTGGCCAAGGCTGTGGCGGACGCAGCCGAGTCCGTGAGATTGTCGTTGTATGAAAGCGTGGTCATGAGGGATCTGACCGGCATTGAGTCCATGGCGAATGGCCGCCCGCAAGCCGCCGACTCCCGTCTGCCCGCTTCCACCTGGCCCGGGCCCATTCCATCGCCGATCATCAGTATGACATTGCGCGCAACTCTAGCCGGCTGTTCGGCGAACGCGGGCGGCGGAGGCGCAGCGGCTGTGAGCGCTGCAAGCGCCGCGATGAGGGAGAAGACAAGGCCTGAGCGCAGCAACCCGGTGAGAGCTTGCCTTCGAGCTTGGGCATGGGCGAAGCGTGTGCGCATTGGAAAAGCCTCCTTAGTTCTTCATGCCCGTGATGGTTATGCCCTGAACGAAATACCGCTGAGAGAACAGGAAGAGCAACAGAACGGGCAGAACGGCCATGAGCGAAGCGGCGTTGATCAGGTTCTGGTAACTGTAGTATTGGCCTGAGAAGTAGGGAATGGCCAGCGGCAGCGTACGCAGCTCATCGCTGTTGACGCAGATGAGCGGCCATATGTAAGCGCCCCAATGACTTGTGAAGGTGAAAAGGGATTGCGTGGCTATTGCGGGCTTACACAGCGGCACGACTATCTGGCCGAATATGCGGAACTCGCTTGCGCCGTCGATTCGGGCGGCATCGAGGAGTTCATCGGGGATGCTCATGATGAACTGACGCATGAGGAATATCCCCGAAGCGCTGGACAGGCCCACCACAATCAGCCCCATCCTGGTGTTTACTAGTCCGACCTTGGAGACCATCACGTACAGTGGCACTATGGTGGCAGGGAATGGGACCATCATCGTTGAGAGTATGATCCAGAACATTGCGTTTCGTCCCCGGAACCGGTACTTGGCGAATCCCATCCCAGCCATGGTACAGGTTAACACACTCACAACGCTGGGTATTACAGACGTAATGATGCTGTTGAGGTAGTATCGGCCGAAAGGTATCGTGTCGAACACCTTTTTGAAGTTGGAGAACGTTGGGTTCCTCGGAAAAAACGTGGGCGGAAACGCAACGGTCTCCGGCAGCGTCTTGAAAGCGGATAGCACCAGCCAGACGAAGGGCATGGCCATTGCCACGGCGCCGATCGAGACGATGGCATACACAAGGATTTTCCCAACTACTCTGGCCGGCTTGGACCGATGATAGCCTACAGCTCTCATTCGTAGGTCACCTCCCTGCCCATGACCTTCCATTGAATCGCAGTAATCGCAAGTATGAATGCGAACAGAATAAAGGATGTAGCCGCTGCCTCGCCAAACTGGTAATCCCCGAACGCCCTCTGGTGAATCCACATCACCAGCACGTTGGTGGCGTCCAGAGGACCTCCGCCTGTCAACACTCTGACCAAGCCGAACACTTGGAATGATCCGATCACGCTGGTGATCAAGACGTACAGCGTGGCCGGCTTGAGCAGAGGCAGGGTGATATGCCTGAACAGGTCGAACCGGTCCGCCCCATCGATCATCGCTGCCTCGTAATAAGTCTCGGGTATGCCCTGAAGCGCCGCCAGGAATATGACCATCTTGTAGCCCAACCCCGACCATATGGCCACGATCATCACCGACAGCATGGCGATCCTGGGGTCGCCCAGCCAGTCTTGGCCCCGAAACCCCAGACCTCGCAGGAACCAGTTGAGCAGGCCAAGATTGGGATTGTATATCCACGTCCATATGACGGCCGCGATGGAGAGAGGAGTGACCACAGGCAGGTAGTATAGAAGGCGGAAGAATGTCCGTCCCCTAATTTCCGTGTTGAGCAACATCGCTGCCAACAAGGCCAGAATCATCTGTAAAGGCACAACGCCGGCGGTGTAGACCAGAGTATTCTTCAGAGCAGTCCAGAACACCGGGTTGGCCAGTACCTTCTGGTAATTAGCAAGCCCCACCCAGGGCTTAGTTGGACGAATAATACTCCAGCTATGGAAACTCATCCAAAAACCCAAGAGCATGGGAATTATCGTCACCATCAGGTAGAATACGGTGCCTGGAAGCACGAACATGTAGGGCGCGGCATTCCTTTGGAGACGATAGAGACGATACTTGCGCGCTTGTGCGCTGGTCACCAAGACTCCCCCCCTCGGCTGAAGAAGCGGGCCCAGGCTTTCCGTGCGCCCCGGGCGAGCGGGGTCATCCGGGAAGTCGATTCGGGCCCGCCTTGCCTTGCGGTACTTGTGAGAATCGCGATCTGTGGACCGCCTTACGGCTGGGCTAGTTCACGCTGTTCTTTTTCAGCCTTGATTGCTTCATCGGCAAGCCATTTGACAGCGTTTTGCGCGGTTTCGCCCTTCGTCGTCATGAGCTGGTAAGCCCTATTGAACAGCTCAGCATCGAGCCGTCGAGTGGTCCACGGCACGGGAACAGCCTTCTTCATCGACTCCATGCACGGAGCGAGCAGCGGATCATTCTTGTACTCGGGAAGATCAAGCAGAGCCTTGCGCGATGGCAGGTCGCCTGTCTTCACGATCCATTGCTTCTGCGCGTCTGCTGAGGTGAGGAAGGCCGCCCACCGGGTCGCCGCCTCCGATGGCGCCTTCGAAGACACTACGTAGGCCCACGATGAGAGCAAAGTGCTTCTTGAGCCTCCTGCCTTTGGCGCAGGCACCTCGGCGATTCTGAACACCAAATCCGGCACGGTGGCTCGGAAGCTGCCGATCATGGCGGGGTGCGCATAGACCATGGCCAGTTTCTCCCCGCGGAACGCGTTCCACCTCGAGCCCATCTTGGTGTCTTCTAGCTTGTGGGTGGTCGATATGCTCGCCGCGAACTGCAGAGCTTCGACCGCTTTGGCAGAATTGAGATCGGGCATGTCCGCCTTGGCATCCCACATAGGAGCGCCGTTTTGGATCATGAGAGACGCGATTACCGGACCATAGCCGCCGGTCGCCAGACCCATCTGGGTTGTGAGGCCGGTGGCGTCTCGCTTGGTCATCGCTTTGGCGTACTTGATCAGTTCATCCCACGTCTGGGGAGGCTTGTCGGGATCGAGTCCCGCTTCGCGAAAGAGAGCGGGGTTGTAAAAGAGCACGATCGTCTGAGTATCTACAGGGAATCCATAGTACTTGCCGTCGATCAGCAGGCGCTGGATGGAACCTGGGACGAAATCCTCGGCTACCTGCTTGACGCCGGGAACGCTGGGGTCGAGAGGTTGCAGGACTCCCGCTCGGGCGTATGTAACCACCTGGCCCGAGGGAATCTGGAAAACATCGGGGCCGGCGCCCGCTGCCAGAGCGGGCAGTAGTTTTTGGAAGTAGTCGGCCTCTGGTATAGACTCTATCTTGATTTCGATATCGGGGTTGGCTTTCATGAAGTCGTTCGCGAATGCTTCAACCATCTCCTTGCGGGCAGGAGTATGGTGCTGCCAGTGAACCAGTACCGTTTTCCGCTTTGCCAGGCCCACGCCTGATACTAGGCCCAGGATGAGAATGGCGGCGCAGAGCATTGTGAGCGTGCGCACGGTTCTGCCTTTCATGAGCTGTCCCTCCCATGGTCATGGTGATGCCGGCGCCCGCTGGCGCAGGCATTTGTTCATAATAAATATATCAGCTGAACGGGACACAGTCAATATAGTCGTTCGCTTCCACTCAGTCCCTGCACAAGCAGGAGTTGCGGTTATTGGACGAGTGACTTATCATGAAGTCAAGGTATGCCATTGATACATGTGGGGGGCTCCGAATGTTGAGAAATCAGAGGCGCACGGATTCTCGCGCGTCCGGGGCGAGGCGTTACGCGGCATCACTTGCGGCCTTGGTCGCCTTGGCGGTGGCGGTCGCGGCGGGCCTTCTCGGCGCCGGCCTGGCGATGGAGCAGGGAGCGCTTGCGGCGGGCCAGGGCAAGGCGGATTCGCGCGGCAATGAGGTGGGTGAAGGAATGGCCGAGTATGTGATCTACATCAACTGGGATGCGTTCAGGCGAGACTATTACGATTGGGCCAATGCTGAGGGAGCGCCGGGCACGCCCAACCTGAACTACCTTGTGTCAAGGGGAGCGCTCTTCACCTCGGCGGAGAATGGCTTTCCTAGCATAACCAATCCTATGCAGACAAGCATTGTGACTGGGGCATGGCCCGAGGTTCACGGCAACATCTACAGGTACTATGATCCATTGGACAACATTGTGCGAGGCACGGGTCGAACCTGCGAGGCCGAGACGATAGCCGAAGTCGCCGCCGCATCGGGGCTGTCGACAGCCTCAGTTCAGCAGTTTATGCTGCTTGGGCGCGGCACGGCTGACGATGACCCCATGCATCTTTACATACAGCCGGGGGTAAGATTCGAGGAGCGAGTGGTTGAGGCCGTCAAGATCATCAGGAACGAACCTGTGCTTACCCAGACCGGCGCGATGGTGGCTTCAGTCGAGATTCCTCGGTTCTTGGCTATCTACGGCGATGACCTGGACGCAGCCGGGCACAACGCGGCATCGGCATACGGCACGCCGATTGCTTTCACGTTCGATGAGTGGAAGGCCAAGATGGTGAAAGAAGTGGTCCGGATGGACGCTGCCCTGTCGCCCCTTATGGACGCGCTCCGGGAGGCGGAGATCATGGATCGCACGGCCATTGTTCTCACTGCGGATCACGGAATGACTCCGTATACGGGCAAGTCCAGCCTATCTGATCTCATCCGCGTGTTCCAAGGTCTCGGCTACAAGGCCAAGGCGCTGTACAGCGATCAGAAAGCCCCGGCTGATGTGGACGTGGTCCTCGTCGGAACGGGAATCTCAGTGCAGGTGTATTTTCGCCGCGCGCCAAGTCCGCAGGAGTATCGCAAGGTTGTGGAGACGATCTCAGCTCAGCCTTACGTAGGAGGGTGCCTCACCCGCGAGGATCTCGATGCGATGGGAGCTCACAGGCGCTCGGGGGATCTGGCGGTGTGGTCCAATCCGCCGAGCCATTTCGCTTACAGGAACGTTGCATTCGGGGTGGGCGGCAATCATGACACTCCCCATCCTTCCAGCCGAAATGTATTCCTATTGCTCAGCGGAGCAGGCGTAAAGCATGGCGTGGTAATCGATGATCCCGTGAAGATCATAGATGTGGCGCCCACTATCTCCAGATTGCTCGGGATCAGACCGCCCGCTCAAGCCACCGGCCGAGTTCTCGAGGAAGCGCTGCTGCCGGCGGCTGCGCTGGTTCCGTGACAGAGCAGGAACGGGGGAAAGATGGGACGTAGTTTGACCGGCTCCGGAAGGCTATATGTGATCGCGACTCCAATCGGCAACCTGGAAGACCTCACTTTCCGCGCACTGCGCGTACTGGGCGAGGTAGATGCGCTGGCGTGCGAGGATACGCGGCACACGCGGATCTTGCTCGACCGGTATGAGATACCCCGTCCGAAGTTGTTGCTCTCTTACCATGAACATAACGAGGATCGGGCTGCACAGAGAATCCTGGGCCTGCTCGAAAGCGGGCAAGACGTGGGTCTGTGTTCCAATGCCGGCTATCCGGGCATCAGCGATCCGGGCTACCTGG
>CAYYHF010000187.1:0-5507 GCA_964471415.1 uncultured Clostridia bacterium
CGCCCACCAGTGCCGTGTTCCACATATAGGTTCCGGTATTGGCAATCCCGGTGGCGATCTCATTCCATGCCACGCCATTACGCGTCCAGTGGAGATCTACTATGAGAGTGTCGCTCTCGTCGTCCCAGTCGTTGCCCTTCCACCTGATTACCTTCTCTCCCGACCAGACATCTCCACCTGCAGGGCTCATTAGCTGTGCTGTCGGAGCCATGTTGACCTTGACAGTCACTGGCACGACTGTCACTGGGTTCATCGGGTCGTCCGACAACACGTGTGCCTTAAGCGAATAGGTGCCCGGTGCCGCTTTGGGCGATCCGAACGTGACCGTGATATCGTCGCTAGTACCTGGAAGCAGATACCCAGAGTCCGCGCTCATCCGAATCAGCGATGCTATCGGCGAGATCCGAATGGCTAAGCCGTCTCGTATATAGGGTGCATTGTAGACGATCTCCAGGCCATCCGCGCCACACTGGTCCTCTACTCCAACAGTAGCACTCGTGACATCTCCTGCCATAGAGAGGTATTGGTATATTATGCTGCCGTCGGGTTTGAGTATCACTTCGAACGTGAATCCCTCAGCCTCCAACATCCCCTGATTGTTTATCCTAGGCACATTATGGTACTCTACTATGAAGCGCTCGTTGGCTTCATCGTAGTAGTAGTACACTCCTGCGCCAGAACGGCCTGGATCTAGGTCGTCCCAGAAGGGCGCAATGATGCCGTTCGGGAGGGACATATCGGGAATCTGGGAATTGAGCCAGTAACCTTGCACACATTCGTTGTCGAAAGCAAGGAACCCGTTGGGATTCACGATAAGGCATGTCTTGAACTCCCCGTAGAACGGGAACGCGAACGGAAGGTCAAGCGTCGCACCGAATTCGTTGCCAAGCTGAACGCCTGCGCCGATCTGACTGATTTCCACCCAATCAAACTTAGGTCCATCAGGCTGATCACTATCTTCCCAGATATATCCGAACTGATCAGGGCCACTGGCAGCCTCTTTGAGATGCGACACTGGATCCGTCTCGCCGATCACGGACGACACACTCACAGCAAAACTGAGGGGCGCATTGCCCGTGTTGGTAATCGACAGCTTGTCTTGGCTCTCAGTGCCCCAGGCCACTGCCTTGTAGAAAGATTCCGGGACAATTGCGATAGCAGGCAGCCATTTCACAGTCACTGTGATGGTCTGGGTTGCCTCCGCCTCGTTCTCATCCACCGCGTGGAACGTAGCCTCGTACGTGCCTGGTAGAGTATACACATGCTTTGCCGAAACTCCATTCACTGGGTCGGATCCATCACCGAATTCCCACCATGTCGCAGAAATCGGGGCTTCGCCGGCTGCGACTTCGGCCGTAAACACCACTTCGAGCGGTGGTTCGCCGAGCGCGGTTGAAGCAGCGCAGGCCGTGATAGCGGGACCTCTCTGGATATGGATTGCCAGATCAATGTACAGAACCGGGTTCAGGAGGTCATTGGTCTCAATCGCAAGATGGCGGTGCATGTCCTGACCGCCCCGGCCGAGCCCGGCGGCATTCATCGTCACCGTGATTTGGCCGCTCTCGCCAGGCTGCACTGTGCCATGTTTAGGCTCCACCGCAATTCCCTGGCATATTGGCATTCCAGTATAGACCGTGTATAGCCGGCATTCCTCCATTGAGGGAACAAGCAGATTGCCTTCGTAGTCAATCGACATCCCTCCAGAGTTCCATCCGCGCCGTTCGGGATGGCGGAACGCATGAACTACTTTGCGGGTCGACGGCTCAATCGCATAGATCATATCAGGATCTGAATAGCCCGCCACCCATAGTAGGCCATCTGGATGCCATGCAAGACCAACTATGCTCACAGGGAACTGCCACTTGTCCAGAAGCTCGCCAGGGTTGTCCCAGCTCATCCCTTTAATGTGGTAGATGATATCCTGATCGAACATTCCCCCTGCATAGAACGTATCGTCTTCGCTGTTGTAGGCCAGTCCGAGTTGAGGTTGCGTCCAAGGAACAGTGGCAATCCTATACACTACCTCTCCCGTCCGATGGTCAAGCCCATATATCGCGTTATCGCCGTCTACATTGAGCTGCCACATAACCTGACGGTTCTCATCGTATGCGAGACCCGAGGCCCATGTGTCCTGCCACAGCGTCTGGATTACCCGACCAGTGTGCGTACCCCAAGGGGTGATCACGTAATTGACTAGATAGGCGCCGTCGCCTATCCAGATGTCGCCGTCAGTTGTATCCAGAGCAACCCCTACCGGCTGGACAATCTCGTCAGGCAGCTGGATGTAGGACATGACGTCGCCGATATTCATCGGCTCCGCTACTGCTCGGACTGGACCTACCAATCCTGGTTCTCCGTTTCCCATTCTTACCCGATAGTCAAGCGGTGCCGTGCCCTCGGCATTCCCGAGGGTGACGGTGGCCGATTTTGAGCCATTTGCGGGAATCGTGGCTTCGATCAGCGTTGTGCTTACGGTTGCCCTGGCGAGCGCACCCACCTCTACCGTGATCGCTGCACGGGCAACCCCGCCCAGCTCGTCAGTGACAGTGAACACCGCCAGATACCTTCCATTGGCTGCATAAGTGTGCTCTGCCTCGCTTGCATCGGCAAACTCTCCATCTCCGAAGTCCCACCTGCACGAGGCGATTGGAGCATCAATAGCCTCCACTGAAGCCATGAACGCTACGGTAAGCGGAGCTTCGCCTGCGTGAGGAGCAGCATCTACCTGCGTGATCGCAGGCGGACGCACCACCTCAACTGCCACCGGTATGGCAATGGTACGGCGCTCGGGATCGTTGGTCGCAACAACAACGGTATCCTCGTATACCCCTGGTTCTAGGCGGCGAGCGTCCGCGGTGACCCGGATATCAACGCTCTGCCCTGGCTCAACCATCCCTACTCTAGGGTTCCAGCTTAGCCATCCATCAATCGGCCCCAGCCCTGTCTCCACAAGGTACATGGCCGAGTCCGACTGCGATGCTACCCACAGATTTCCATACGCGTCCAGATCACATCCTGCGCCACTGAAGGGCTCGGGCCCGGGATGCACACATGGGTCGATTATCGTCTTGCTCACAGGATCCACTAAGTAAATCATGTCGGGCCGCTCGTTCGTAACGACAATCAGTGTGTTGGCCGTAGGGTGATATGCAAGCCCAGAAATGCCGACAGGGATTCTCCACCTTGGTTCGAGAATCTCGCCTGGGTTGTCCCAGCTCAGGCCCTTGATATGGTAAATCCGCGACTCTTCCCACCCAGCAATGTAGAACGTATCATCGTTGGGATTGTAGGCGAGCCCCCTCTGACACCTCGTCGTAGTCAGCCCGTCCCACACACCGTCAGGATCGGTGATCTTGGCCACGGGCTTTCCAGTCTCGGGGTTCACAGCAACGATGCCATTACGGTCTGGCATGGTGATTCCCACGTCTACTTGCCATATGTACCGACCGTCAAAGGCCATGTCCGCTCCCCAGCTGCCGGCGAATGATTGGAACCAGTTCTTGCCGGTGTGCTGGCCATCTGGTGTCAGTATGTAGTTTGTGCGTTCTTTGGAATCACCTACGATCAGTTCATCTGTCCTGTAGTTGTACGCGACTCCCCACACATTGGTTATCGGCTCAGGCGCAACCCAGCTCGCCAGCACTTTGCCAACGCCTGGCGCATGGCTTTCACCAAGCGGGTTAACTTCGTCGTAATGCGGGTCGAAACAGAGCATGCCTGGTCCCTCGTTCGAGAGCACAATTACGTCAGTTGTGTGCTGGCCCTGGGTAGCTCGTAGCATCAGCCGCTCTGGAGTCCATAGCGCTGACGGTATCGCCTCGACGCAGACAGCTACCTTAGACACACTCTTGTAGCCACCGTTGTCGATCGCTGTGAACTGAGCAGTGTAGGTGCCTTCAGTGGCGTATCGGTGCTCAGCTACGAGTCCATGCACTGACGGGCTGCCGTCACCAAAAGCCCAGTAGCAATCGACAATCTGTCCATCATGGTCTGTCACTGCCGCGGTGAACAAGAATTCAGTTTCCTGCGGCCCACGTACAGGGCTGACGCCACAGGCACTTATGTCCGGAGGCATGTTGGGTATCGCTGTCATGGTCACTGGAATGACTACCTCGGGTTGCCTGGGATCATTCGTGTTGAGCACAAGTTGCGACCTGTAGGTTCCAACGACGATGTCGCCGAAATCCACTTCAACGTCGATTCCCGCACTTTCGCCCGGTTCGAGTGTTCCCGTAGTCGAGCTGCTCGACAGCCAGTCCGGACGATGCATGAGTATCGCCATCTCATCATGGATATAACCGACCTCGTTGTACAGAATCTCGAGTCCGCCTGTCCCATCGCGGTTTTCAATTCCTACCGTAGCCTGTGCCTCATCTTCCCGCGCAAATGCCATGTCAAGATACTGGAACAGGATCCTCCCGTCAGGATAGAGGATGACTTCAAAGGTCATCCGCCCGCGGTTTAAGAAGTGGGGCACTTGATTGTATTCCACTATGAACCTGTCGTTCTCCGTATCATGGTAACAGAACACGCCGCCTCCCGCGGGGCTGTTCCTAGGCTGGAAATTCGTCCACCATGGCGCGATAACGTCGTTGGGAAGCTGCGTAAAAGGAATAGGATTGTTCACTTCCGGGTTGGTTCCAGTCTTCCCAAAAGTCAGATGCCCATTGGCGTTTATCTTTATCTTAGTCTTGTTCTCGCCATAGAAGGGAAACTCCCACGGAAGGTCGACCTCTTGATATTGGTTGATCCTGATTGTCGATAGGTAGGTGCCTATGTCGGATATCTCCACCCAGTCGAACTCGGGCCCGCCAGGCTGGTCAGAGTCAATCCATACATACCCGAACTCGTCAGGGCCACCGAAAGAACGTTCCGCGGCTGAGCCCGCCCGATCAATGCTGGGCTCCAACGATTCTTCAATGTTCAGTTCATAGGTGAGTGCAGCATTGCCGGAGTTGGATACAATGACTCTCTCCGTCCTGCTCTGGTGGGCATTAATGGCCCCGTTCAACATGTGCGGGGTGACATGGGCCAACGGTAGCGGTCTAACGGCTATCTTCAGCGTTGAGCTTGCAGAGAGTCCGGTGTCGTCAGTCACTGTCAAGGTCGCAACGTAGTCTCCCTCAGCAGCATAAGTGTGGGACGGTGTAAGCGTTCCGGCCACAGGACCACTTCCGTCTCCGAAGTCCCACACCATGTCGGTGATCTCGCCGTCGAAATCATAGGCAGAAGCCGCAAACACCACGGTAAGCGGGACATCTCCTCCTGGTGGATTCGCAGTAATGGAATCTATCACCGGCGGAATCAAGGAGCTCAGATGTAGGGTAGTATCCATAGTGACACTCGGATCAATCTTGTCATTGCTGGAAATCACAAGATTCGCCTTCCACTCGCCAGCAGGTGCACAAATACCAGCGAGCTCCACAATCACCTCGAGCGTGTCGCCAGGCGCAACCACACCCTGCACTGGATCGAGGGTCAGCCAAGCAGGAACGTAGACGATAGAC
>CAYYHF010000188.1:0-5504 GCA_964471415.1 uncultured Clostridia bacterium
AACAGTCGCAAGGCATCGGATATCCGGGCGTCCATGTACTCCATGGCAGTCACCTCCAGCATGTATCGTCTGTTCGGAATACCTGACAGCACCATATCACGCGCTGCCGGCCGCGCCGAACCCCCGAGCCTGAGTCGCCATACTCCTGACACTTATTCGAAGACGCGCGGATCGGTAGACGCAGCGGCAGCCACTACACGTAATTCAGCCCAGGAACCGGAAGGGGAATCCCAAGATCGGTGAACAGCCAGCGGATCAGGTCTGGGCCCTTCGGAGGCGGGCTCAGGGCTGTCCAACCTGCCCCGAACCGCTCTGCGATGATGGGGCTCATGCACTCAATGAGTCCATGATCGTCGAGGGACATGATGGTGTGTTCGGGAAGACTCACACTACGCAACGGCAGTCCCGCTCGGCGCATCAGCGCCGTCATTTCCAGATCCGAAGCGGGTACGGTCATGGTAACCTCTTCGGGGCTGTATTCAGCGCCCGCGTGCGCGATCAACCGCAACACGCACCACCTGGCCCCGGCGAATTCGACCACATGCAGCCTGACGCCGGCATCATCGGCCGCGCGAATCCGCACTATGACATAGGCCAAGTCTCCGCTTTCGACGCCGCCGGCGCCGCCGTCCTGCCCGCAGGCGTCTCCCGCCAGCCCTCCCAACCAAGTCCGTTCAAGGGATCCCAGGCGCGGCGTGTCATGCCGCCACCAGGTCAACTCGCGAAAATCGGCGAGGCTCCGAGCATACCGCACAGGTTCGCGCCTGTATATGCATGCCATCATCGGGATGTCGTATTCAGAGCCGAGCCGCGCTGCAAATCGAGAATACATCGACCAATTGAGCACGGCTCGTTTCAAGCTCAATGTGTGCTCTGGGCCCGCCTCCACCCTCACGAAGCGGCCGGTGTCGACGGCCCCCAGACGTCTGTACACGTTGGATCCGCCCGATATCACCATCATGACCAGCCCTTCGGCGGCGGCTTGCTCCATGAGGCTCTCGGTGAGCTCCGAGGCAAGCCCCATACCTCTGTAGGTGGGCAGAGTGCATACTGAACCCAGGGCCGCCGCGGGGATCCGGCAGCCTTCGACGACAAGCTCGCATCGAACATATCCCGCGTGGGCCACGGGCAGACCGGTCCTCAGGTCCGCAAACACTCTGAGCCGGGCCAGGTTCGCATCGCTGAGAAGCTGCGGGAATTGAAGCTGCATCGTGCGGCCCACAGGGTCGAAGGTGCTGTTCACCAGGTCCAGCACCGCGCCAAGCTCGTCGCGGCGCGGCGCCCGAGGTCCCTCAAGCCCATCGCGGCACGGCCGATGCGAGCCGATCAGCGACTCCGCGCCCCCTGCGTCAGTATGGTTCGCCATCGGCGTAGCACCTCACGCCCTGGACCACTCGGTGTATCAACCCTCGAGCCGATGGCTCGTCCGGCCTTAGCCCTAGGTCCAACGACTTGAACAGGCCCAGCATCTGTCCGATAATCACATCGACCGGCGGGCGCAGATCGTCGGGGATTCCATATCCGCCAATCGCCCGGGACTGCCCGGACTGATATTCTACAGCCCAGTCGGCAAACCCTTTTGCCTCATCGGCAAGCGCAGGCGCAACGGCCATCGTGCCCATCGCCGCGCCCTCTCGCCTGAGCTCGGCCATGAGGTCGAGCTCGTAGCGCGCCCTGCTCGGCGCGCTCGACACAAAACAGACTACCAGCGTATGACGGTCGATTACCACCTTGGGCCCATGCCTGAGGCCCACGAAGGTCTCGCTCTTCGTTATCACCTGCCCGTCAGTCATCTCCTGCAGTTTCAGCGCTGCCTCGCACGCTGCCCCATAGAGCGCGCCGCTTCCCAGGAACACAGCACGCTGAAAAGGAGCGCGCGCGATCTCCTGCGTCATGTCCGCAAAATCCCGCAAAACGGCCTCGCCGCCCTGCTTCATGGCCGGCATGAGCTTCAGGTAATCGTTGGGTCTCTCAAGATACGCCAGTGCCTGTCCCGCGACCACCATGTTAGTGAATGAGCCCGTCATTGCAAGGCCCTGATCACACGTGGCCGGATCCAGCACAATGCAGGCTATCTGGTCCGGGTGCTTCCGGGCCAACCGCGCCAGCGCACCCTCGGGGTTGCACGTTGCCGCCAGGAACCGGCATTCACTTCCCCGCAAGCGCAGGATCTCAAAACAAGCCAGGCTCTCAGGGCTATCGCCCGACCTGGAAAACAACACTACCAGGCAGGGCATCCCCTCCGGCACTATCTGGGGCGAGTCCGTTACTATGCTCGTTGTGGGAATCGCCAGAGCCCAGCGGCCAAGATGCTGCCGAAGCGGCAACTGCACCGACCGGCCCACAAAGTCGGAACTCCCGGCCCCCGCCAGGACGATCGCCCTCCCCCGGAGCTGCTCCATAAGCTCTTCGCGCCTGCCGAGCACCCGCGCGGCCGTATCCTCCCAAGACGATGCCTGCCTCGCGATCTCCCCTGGAGTGTGCCTCACGCCCCGCCTATCCTTCTCGCCTTCATCCAGCGATGCCAATCGCGCAAGAGCATTCATCTCCGCGCCTTTCATGTCTTGATTTTGCAAGTGCCGATCCTCTCCGTTCACCTTGCGATCCATGTGCCCACCTGGGCCCGTCTCGATCCGGCAGCGCCGAACACCTTCGTCAGCGACTCGCGTCGAGGTAATACGCCACGGCCTGGGCCAGTAGGGCGGCGCCGAACACCAGCGCTCTGCGGTCAAACGCGGCATCGGGGTGATGAAGCCCCGGCACGAAATCCGCGCCCAAGCCGATGTAGGCCGACCGCAGGCCCGGCTTTCCCAAAACGTAGCGATGGAAATCCTCCGACCCGGGGGTGGCGATCCTCTCCACCACAGCGTCCTTCCCCAAAACAGCGACTATTGCATCGCGAGCCGTGCGGATCATCTCCTGATCGTAGCATGGCGCGGGCATCTTCTTCTCCCGTTCGAGCCGCACATCCGCCCCGACCGAGCCCACCGCGCCCCGAACGGCCGCATCCACACGCCCCTTGAGCTCATCCAGCATCTTGTCGGACTCGGCCCTGATGCTGACTGTCAACCGCCCCACCTCGGGTATCACGCCGCTGGGCTTTCCGCCCGGACCGCCCGCGCAAAGCCCCACTACGTTGAGCGTAGCGCACGCCCTGGGATCGGGTTTCACGCTGTTCACTGCCAATACAGCCAAGGCCGCGGCATCGGCGGCGTTCACTCCAAGATGCGGCCTCCCGGTGTGAGCCGGAACCCCGCTCACCACGTAGTCCAGCGTACGGCCGCCCGCGTGCATCAGGCAGGGAGTAGCCTCGCCCAGGCGGCATTCGGCGGCCGGGCGCAGATGAATCCCCAATATGGCGTCCACGCCCTCCACCGCCCCCGCCTCTACCATTCTCTCGGCCCCCTGCCCCGTCTCCTCAGCAGGTTGGAAGATCAGCCTGAGGCGCCCCGCCGCGGCAGGGCACTCCCGAGCCAGAATGACCCCGGCGGCCAACACCATAGCCGAGTGAGCATCGTGCCCGCATGAATGGACATAGACCTCTTTGCCGTCCACGCTATGGAGCATAGCGTCCATGTCGGCGCGCAGTGCAAGGACCCCGCCGGGACAGGGAACCTTGCCCTGACCACAATCCGAAGCTCGTCCCGCCAGATCCCCCACAACACCCGTCCCGGCCAGACCCGCTCGGACCCGAAATCCCGCATCCACAAGTCGCTCGGCAATCATGCCGGCGGTCTTGGTCTCAGCGAACGCGGGTTCGGGCGCGGAGTGAAGCTCCTCAAAGACCTGCTCGATCCAGTCCTGTATGTCGCGGGCCGCGGCAAGGTATCTATTTGGTCGTTGGCTAGCGTTCTCGCCATTCTCTTCGTTCATGCCGGCTTTCAACCACCTTCCACGATGCGGCGAGATTATCGCGGACTGCTTTGTCGCAGGCCACGCCCGCCCGCAACAGGGCCAGTATCACCGCTCCCGCCGCCGGAGGATACGGCGCCTGCACCACCCGCGCCCGCGGCGCAAGCCGCACCAGCTCGGTTCGGAACGGGCCGCAGATCACCTCGCCCGCCTTGAACACACTCCCGCACAATGCTGCCGGAAACTCCCCGGCGTCCATGCCCAGCGTCCGCGCCGCCGCCCACGCCGCCAGGGCCAGCTCGCGTCCGGCGGCCTCCATGATCCCCAGCGCCGCCTCATCGCCCTCCTGAGCGGCCGCCGCCACATCCAAGCAGAAGTCGGCAATATCGCGCATGTCCACAGGCTGCCTGTACAGCACGGCCCTCAGGCCGTCCAGAGTGTCGATCCCATAGCGGGCCAACGCCCGCTCCACCAGGCAGGTCGCAGGCCCCCGTCCATCGTGTGCCCGCGCTGCCGCAGCCAAACCCATGCGCCCGATGTCCTGCCCGCTTCCCTCATCGCCCACGCGATAGCCCCATCCGCCGGACCTTGCGCGCCTGCCCGCCCTGTCCACCGCCATGGCGATACTGCCCGTCCCGGCCACGATCACCACGCCGTAAAGCTCGCCCACAGCCGCCGCCAACCCGGCAGCCGCATCATTCTCCACAAACACGCTCTCCATGCCCAGCGCAGCTTGGGCGGCTTCGGCCATGGCGAGATTCACGCCATCGATGCCAACCCCGCCCAACGCCAGCAGCGCAACGCGAACGCGATCTCCCAGAGCCCCGGCCCCCAGGACCAAGCCCGCATCGTGCATGGCCGCGTCCACTCCTGCCCGCACCGCCTGCGCGGCCTCGCGAGCGCCCCCCGAAAGCCTCAGATAGTTGGATGGCCCGGCGAATCCCAGGCCCAGGAGATTACCTTGCATATCCGCCACAAGGCAGGCGGTCTTGGTGCCGCCGCCGTCAACGCCTACGACAAGATCCATTCCATCGTCCTCCAGTCATCCTGCGGCTCCAACCGTCCATCCAACTACCTGTTGTTCACCGAAATCCCGATATTTCCTCCGCGCGGGTTCTCCAATCCGCGGCCTACTTGGCGCCCTCCATAGCTTCCTTGACCGCCTCCCACAGAGGATCAGTCATGCTCCCGAATCTGAACAAAGAGACGCCCGCGGCGCCGGCATCCAGGCCGGCCAGAGCGGCCGCCTTGAGCTCGTCGGGGGTACATTTGTCCGAGTATGCCTGAAGCCCAATGCAGACCGGCACATCGCCTACTGCCTGAATCGTGCCTCGCACAATATCGCCGACCCATGCAGGCGGTTTGCCGAAGTCGATGTGATAAGCCATGGGCGAGACGACATCGTACAGCTTCCCCGCGTCCTCGTAGCTCTGGCCGTAGTGGCACATGGCGAAGGACCTAGAATCCGCCGCCGCGCCCTCAGGCATCAAGCTTGCAGAGAAGACCACGTTGGGGTTGATCGACTTGGCTGCGGCGCGCATGCCGGCCGCCGCCTCGCGCACCTCGGACCGGCGCATCTCGACCCAAGCCGCAACGTCCGGGTCACCTGCTGTATACGCGTTGAAGAAGTAGTCGGGATCGGCCGGACTTGC
>CAYYHF010000189.1:0-5429 GCA_964471415.1 uncultured Clostridia bacterium
CGTCAGTTTCGTGAAGAGGTCGTGCGACTTTACCTCCTCATCCGTCAGGAGGGGGCTGCAGACGCAACCGGGCATCACCGCCGTCTTTGCAACCAGCGATGTCATGGCGTTCGGCGCGATGAAGGCTGTCCGCGATGTGGGGCGGAGGGTTCCCGACGATGTGGCTGTTGTGGGGTTTGACGACATTGAAGCCGCGTCCTACGTTCGCCCGGCGTTGTCTACCATCAAACAGGAAGGCGAGTTGATGGGCAGGAGCGCTGTGTGTGAGCTGATGAGGATAATCAGGAATCCAAAGAAGTCTCCTAAGGCGACTGTCCTTCCTGTCCAGCTCGTTGTCCGCGAATCGTGCGGCGCCGGCCGGTTGCCGCCGCAGCTCGCGGCAGTCTCTGTTAGCGTGCATGGAAATGAGTGAACCCGCGTGAGGCCGTTGGGACCACATGGAACTGGATGGCTCTGCAATGACTCTGTCCGGAGGTGATGTGCTGGGAGGGCGAGGAGTGAGAGGGATCTGCTCCGGCGATGCTCGAGCATCGAGTATGTGAATGCGACTTCGTTGCGATTCATTGCGATCCATTATGAGAGGAGGCTATTCTAATGAAAAGGGCGGTTGTTTCCTCATTAGTGGCTTTCCTGATGCTTGCGCTTCTCGTACCTGCCGGTTTTGCTGCAAAGAAGATCAACTTCACGATCTGGACCAAGGAGAGCGAGGCCGAAGGGGTCTTGCAGGACATCGTGAAACTCACTGAGGATTTCGCGAAATCCCGTCCTGGGCTGACTTTCGAGATACTCAACTATGGCGTGGAGGATCTCAGGCAGAACTACCAGTCGGCGGCGTTCGCCGGCGCTGGGCCGGATCTTCTGTGGACTGTGTCGGACCATGCGGGTCCGTTCGTTGCGATGAAGCTTATCAGGCCGGTGGACGATGTGTTCGGGAAGGACTTCCTCGCCGGGTTCGCCAAGCCGGGCCTGGAGGCTGTGGAGCTCGATGGCAAGACCTGGGGTGTGCCGATCAGCGTTGGCAACCACCTGATGTTGCTCTACAACAAGAAACTCATTGCCGCCCCGCCCAAGAACACTGATGAGATGATCAAGGCCGCGAAGGGGCTTACTCGCGATCTCAACAACGATGGGATGCCGGACCAATACGGCCTGGTCTACAACCTGAACGAGCCGTTTTGGCTCGCGCCCTGGCTGGGCGGATTCGGCGGCTGGCCGCTCGACGGCACGAAGCCGATGCTGAACAGTCAGGCGATGATCGACACCCTGCAGTTCATGTACGACCTCAAGTTCGTCCACAAGATCGTGCCGCTGGAGTGCGACTACAACGCGGCTGACTCCCTTTTCAAGGAAGGAAAGGCCGCAATGTTGATCAACGGAGACTGGTCGCTCGCAGGATACCAGGCTGATGAAGTCAAGGGCAAGGTGGACATGGGCGTAGCCCGCATTCCGATGGTGAGCAAGACCGGCCGTTGGCCGTCTCCGATGACCTCTGGCATATACTTCATGTTGCCTGAATACCTATCCGGCGACAAGCTGCAGATCGCCAAGGAGTTCGTGGAGTACTGCACGTCTTCTGAAGTGCAACTGATGTTCCTCGAGAAGCACATGCGTCTGCCTGCGCTGGCATCGGCGCTCGACAGCCCGCTGGTGACGAAGGATCCGATTTTGAAGGGGTCTTCCGACCAGATGGTCGTGGGCAAGCCGATGCCCACGGTGCCTGAGATGAGGGCTGCTTGGGATGCCATTAGGCCCAACCAGGAGGCTGTAATGGCCGGCAAGATGGCGCCCAAGGATGCTGCCAAGGCTATGCAGGATGCCTGCGAGAAGCTGATTCGGGAGATGACTAAGTAGCGATTCAAAAAGGGGCGTAGCCGCCCCGTGATGCTGCAGATGCTGCTGCGGCGGTGTTGTGATGGTCCGGGCGGGCGCGCCGAAGTGTCGTGTGCGCGAATGCGCTGCCCGGGCCGTCCAATTCCATGTCGGGGCGGGCGGACGCAGACTCGTAATGTCAAGGTGGGGGTGGTGATTGGGTTGATCCCTCTGACCTGGGACATCATGTCGAGCGGGGTTCAAGAGACTCTGCGATTCCTTGTGATTGTGGCGGCAGCAACGGCGGCCCTTGAGGGGTTGGCGTACTTGATCCTGTATCGGATGCTGAAACACAAGTACGCATTGCCGATAATGCTGATCCTCCCCGCGTTCGTGGCCGTTGCGGCGCTGGTCATCTACCCGTTCGCATTCAATGTCTATCTTGCGTTCAGCAATATGAGCATGTACAGGTTCAAGCAGTTCTCGGTGGGACTCTCATACGGGATACAGAATCTTCTGGACGTCTTCCGGCACCCGGTCCTCCAGAATGTCACCTTCGTCAAGCTGCTTGGGAGGACTGTGGTCTGGACGGTGGTTAACGTCTTCTTTCACGTGCTAGGCGGGCTTTTCCTGGCGATTCTGCTCAACCGTCCCATGCGGGGCAGGGCCATATACCGGACCCTTCTTGTCATCCCGTGGGCCATTCCGCAGGTCATCGCCGCCCTCGCCTGGAAGGGCGAGTTCCACTATCAATACGGATTCGTCAACTTAGTGCTGCAGCGGTTCGGTTTTCAGCCCATACAGTGGCTTTCCGACCCCAAGTGGGCGTTTGTCGCGGTCATTCTGGTCAACATATGGCTGGGTATCCCGTTCATGATGGTCACCATACTCGGCGGACTGCAGAGCATCTCATCTGAGTACTATGACGCTGCTCAGATCGATGGCGCGTCCGGATGGCGCCAGTTCAAGTCGATCACCATGCCCCTTCTTCAGCCGGTGCTGACGCCCGCGATCATACTGGGCATAGTGTGGACATTCAACAACTTCAACGTGATATACCTCATAACCAAAGGCGGTCCTATGGAAGGGACGGACATACTTGTGACCTCGCTTTACAAAGCGGTCTTCGAGTTCTACCGGTACGGCTTCGGGGCTGCCTACTCGCTGGTCATTTTCGTCTTCCTCCTGATATTCGCAGGCATCTACCTGCGAGCATCCGGGGGATTTAAGGGGGCGGCTGAGCGATGAAGCGATTCACCCACAGTTCGCGCGGGGACAGCCCGGCGAAACGGCTCCTGATTCACATTGTGCTGATCTGCGCGTGCGCTGTATCGGTGTACCCGTTTCTCCGCGTGGTCAGCATATCGATCCGCCCGGGTTCCGCCCTGCTCTCCACGGATTTGTCGCTGATACCCGCGGGAGCCACCTTCAATAACTACAAGACTCTGATAATGGAAAAGGACTTCACTATCTGGCTATGGAACAGCATACTGGTGTCGGTGTCCACGGTGACTGTGGGAGTGCTACTGGCTGCGGCCGCGGCCTACGCCTTCTCCAGGTGGGAATTTCCAGGTCGGCGTCAGGGACTGTTGTTCCTGCTCACAACGCAAATGCTGCCGCCGGGGATGCTGCTTCTCCCCATATACGTGATGGTTGTGAGGTTGCGTCTGTTCAACACGTATACAGGCATGATCCTGAGCTACTCAGCAGGATCAGTACCCTTCTCCATCTGGCTCCTGAAAGGCTACTACGACACCATCCCTCGGGAACTGGAGGAGGCCGCGATGGTAGACGGCGCCGGCCCGATTTCAGCCTTCTACCGGATCATAGTGCCGCTTTCCACTCCGGCTTTGGCCATTGCGGGCCTGTTCAGTTTCATGACTGCCTGGAGCGAGTTTATGATGGCCAGGGTGATGCTGCAAAAGGCAAACATGTTCACATGGCCGCTGGGCTTCCAGAAGCTCATGGACCAGTTCTCTACCCAGTGGAACGTGTTCGCCGCGGCATCGGTGCTCGTGGCCATCCCGGCCATGCTGCTGTTCCTGTATTCGTCCAAGTGGCTCATATCCGGCCTCACCCTTGGGGGAATCAAGGGATAGACCAGGTGGGAGTGCGGTTGGAGGAAACAGGGATGGACGAGACGGAAGATGTACCGGCCACGGGAGAGGTGCTAAGGGAGAGTGGGCGGCCCAGGGCCGCCCACTACCTACCCATCACTCGCAGGAATCACTGTTCACTCGGTGACTGTGCCGGGCCGGGTTGGGTTGGGTCGGGCCGGGTTGGGTTGGGTCGGGCTGGAGCGGGCCAGGCCGGGCCGGGCCGGGCTTGCGGGCGTGGCAAGCTGGGCCGGAACCGGACGAACGAGCCCTTTGGAGGCGGTTGTGCGGGATAAAATGGAATGTGTCGCGATTCGCGGCGCTTTTTTCTCTATCTACCACGATTCCCGACAATGGTTGATGTATAATACGGTGTATGGTTGCATACGGCGTCCGAAAGGAACTGAATATGAGATAAAACGGGAAATCACCGCATGTTGAGGGCGGGACATTAACGAAAAATTACATAGTCAGCATCAGCAATAGTCATATACGGCACAAACGCCCATCACGCCTGCCGTTCCGCCCGCTCCATGCATTCATACGCTTCATTATGCAGCAACCATTGCCTGTTTTCCCGACACTTAGCGAAAAAAGCGTTGTGAATCGCAACGTATCACATCGCCCCAGCTCAACGCGGGTTTAGAGTCCTTGACGTATCATCCAGGAGATATGCGAGTCGCTGAGCTGCTCAATTGTCCTGATAATCGGGCCATTGGCCCTGTAGTGTCTTAGGGGAAGCCCCGCCGCTTTCTTGAGCATTCCTTTGAGGGTCAGGTCCCTATGGGTGACCTCGACGAGTCGAACTCCGTTTCTCATGCACACTCCTGCCTTCTGGTCGTCCCTCAACCGCTGTTGTATCTGTGCATCTTCATCGGGGTAGGCCTGTGTCGGTCTGAAGTGTTGCTTGCCCTGGAATTCGAAGGCCACATGAGGCGAACGGTACTCGCGGTCCAGTTCCATGCGGTATCCTGTCTGGCTATTTCTGAGCCAGTCCGGTCTGGAGTTGTCGAGGTAGTCGACAAGATCCACAAGGACGTCCAGCCAGTTCCACATGAGCCATTGACCTAGGAAAGCTATGTTATCCTTATCACTCTTGATCAGGTCAGCGGTCTTCGTCTCAATGCTGACCGGCCATGTCGGGACTATCACCTTACTCCGGCTGTGTTCACAGCTGATGCAGGCTGCCCATTCTCTCTGGATGAGAACTTTGACGGCCCTGCTCACGCGATCACGGCACGCTCCAATTGCCTCTGCAAGCTCGGCGATTGAACTGAATCGTTCTTGCTGCAACGTCAAGTAGATGCGAATCGCAAGCTCCGGAAGATCTTTGTCCCTGGCGAGCGCTTTTGGGACCACGCTCGCGATGTGTTTCCTGAACGACATTGAGATTCCACCTTTCCGGGGTGCCCCGTATCGTGCCCGGCAACATCTACACTACTACAGGTTGAAGGCTGCCAGAATCGCCCGAATGGGCGATTCTGCCCATGGTCGTGCGCCGCGTCCGTGCGCCGCGTCCAGATG
>CAYYHF010000190.1:0-5426 GCA_964471415.1 uncultured Clostridia bacterium
CTTTCATTTGCCCCGGAAAGGCCCCTATACGAGGGGGGTACAAGGTGGTGACACGCATGACGACCGATGACACAACCGAATATATGGAAAACGCATCCGATTTCGATACATCTCTACGACTCTACGATGAGTTGGAAAAAGCTAAACGGATCAAGAAAGAGATGACGCGACTTCGCCGGCTATTCAAGTCATTGTCTAAGGACAAGCAGCAGGCGGCGGAAGGGCTCATCCAAGAAGCGGCATTCATGCGCGTCACGCTGGAGGAGACTCGCCATATCATTGACCGCGCGGGCGTCATTGAGGTGTTCGAGCAGGGCAAGCAGCGATTCCTCCGCGAGCATCCGGCCACGAAGGTGTATAGCTCGTTCATCAACCGGTATGTGGCGGCATGCAAACAGTTGTTCGATCTGCTTCCTGATGGCGGGCACAAGGAGCAGGAAGATGAACTGATGGCATTCGTGAAGCGACAGCGGCGATGATGAGGGATGGATCAGACTAACCATATTCTCGAATATTGGAGCAAGATCCAGGCGGGCGAGATAGTTGCCTGCAAGCGCCTCAAACAGCAATACGCCAAGCTGGTAGACGAGCTTCACAACCCACGGGATCCGTGGGTTTTTGATTTGGCGAAGGCCAACGCGCCCATAGAGTTCATCGAGAGATTCTGCCGCCATAGCAAGGGCAAATGGGTAGGGCAACCCGTCAAGCTGGAATTATTCCAGAAGGCCAAGTTCCAGGCCATATTCGGATTCGTGCATAAAGAGACAGGCTTCCGTAGATGCAGGGAAGTCCTGACGGTAGAAGCCAGAAAAAACGGGAAGAGCACGGAAATGGCCGGGCTGGGGCTTTACATGCTCGTCGGCGATGGCGAAGGCGGGCCCGAAATCGTTTCGCTCGCAACCAAGCGGGACCAGGCTCGCATTGTGTTCAACGAAGCTACGAACATGGTGGGGCAGTCGCCTTCGTTGCGCAAGCATATTCGCAAGCGCAAGAACGACTTGTATTTCCCGGTAGCGTTCGGGAAGTTCGAGCCGTTGGCATCCGAAAGCAAGAGCCTTGACGGACTGAACATTCACTGCGGCATAATCGACGAACTTCACGCGATCAAGGACCGCAACCTTTACGATGTGATCAAACAGTCGTCGCCGTCGCGGGAACAGTCGCTTCTCAGCATGATCACCACGGCTGGATTCGTGCGCGAGTGCATCTATGACGACATCTACGAGTATGCCTGCAAGGTGCTGGACTGCGTCATCGAAGACGAGCAATTCCTAGTGTTTATCTACGAGCTTGACGACCGAAGCGAGTGGACGGATTTCCGGTGTTGGGAGAAAGCGAATCCGGGTCTCGGCACAATCAAGAGCTATGAAGTATTGGCTGCCCACGTAGAGCGCGCCAAGCACAATCCGGCATTCCTGCCCACCGTGCTCACGAAGGATTTCAATATCCGGGAGACTGCTGCGGGCGCATGGTTGACGTTCGAGCAGGCTAATAATGAGGCTGTTTTCAACATCGAGGACCTGCGCGACTGCTACGGAATCGGCGGCGTGGACCTATCGGCCACAACAGACCTCACGGCTGCCATGGTGTTGGTAATGAAGCCGGGAAGCGAGCAGTTATGGGCGATTGTCCAAGGATTCATGCCGGGCGCTACTATCGAGCAGCGCAGCATCGAGGACAAGGTGCCGTATGACAAGTGGGCGGAGCGGGGCCTTATTACTTTATGCCCAGGGCATCGGGTGGACTATCGCATGGTAACAGATTGGTTCGCGTCGCTGCGAGACAGCTACGGCATTGTCGCGTATTGGGTTGGGTATGACTCTTGGAACTCGCCCGCGTGGGTAGAGGACATGGAGACGCGGTTGGGATATACGGCAAAACAGAATCTGCTGCCCGTGATCATGGGGGCCAAAACGCTGAGCGCGCCCATGAAGGATCTCAAAGCGGAACTCGCGTCGAAGCACGTCAACTACAACAACAATCCGTTGATGAAGTGGGCCTTGACTAATATGTCCGTGGAGATGGACAAGAACGAAAACATACGGCCTATCAAGGGCAAGAATCAGCGCCAACGCATAGACCCAGCGGTGGCGCTTCTCATTGCCTATACGGCGCTACAAAACAACCTGGAAGATTATAAGGGCCTGATAGGGTGGTGATTGAATGTCGGAAAAGAGGAGTCTGTTCGCCAAGATCTTTGGGGCTCTTCGTGGCGTCAGAGAGATGGCGCAGCTCCGGGTGTTGTCAGGCTACACCCCAGTGTTCTCCCCTTGGTCGGGGCAGCCCTATGAGGCAGATGTTGTCAGGGCGGCTGTGGATGCAATAGCGCGGAACGGCGCGAAACTCCGAGCGAAGCATGTCCGCCGTCAGGGGACGGAGATCCTTCATGTCGGCGGCGAGATCGAGCGGATTCTGTCGGTCAAGCCCAATGCGAACATGAGCGCCTACGATTTCCTGTACCGGCTGATTACCACGTTGATGCTTGACAACAACGCCTTTGCGTATCCGGTATGGGACGGCCCTCGCGTGGCGGCGGCATGGCCGATCAACTCCGTTATGGCGGAGTTCCTGGAGGATGACAGCAAGACTATCTATGTCAAGTTCTACTTCGGAGACGGCGGAAGCGTCACGCTGCCATACTCGGAGGTCATACATCTAAGGCGGCACTACTACAGCAACGACTTGCTGGGGGAGCCTAACACCCCAATCAACAACACGCTGTCGGCCATACACACGACCAACGAAGGGCTGGCTCAGGCCGTCAAGACTTCGGCGCACTTGCGCGGCATTCTGAAATACCACGGGGTGTTGAAAGAATCTGACATCAAGGCGAACCGCGACAGGTTTGTAAGCGAGTATATGACCATGCAGAACGCGGGCGGCATAGCGGCGCTGGACGCCAAAGCGGAATATAAGGAGCTTACAACGCAGCCGCTGATGGTCAACGCAGCTCAGATGAAAGAGCTGCGCGATGCTGTATACCGATACTTCGGCGTCAACGAGAAGATAATCAGCGGCGACTATAACGAGGACCAGTGGAATGCCTTCTACGAGTCCACCATCGAGCCCATAGCGGTGCAGTTGTCGCTGGAGTTTACGTCCAAGCTGTTCACCAGTCGTGAACGCGGACATGGCAACGAGATCGTGTTTGAGGCCAATCGCCTGCAATACGCGAGCGTAAAGACGAAGCTCGACTTGCGGGAGATGGTAGACCGCGGAGCCATGACCCCGAATGAGTGGAGAGAGGTGTTCAATCTGGCTCCCGTGGATGGGGGCGACAAGCCGATACGCAGGCTGGATACAAGACCGACAGAGGAGGACAAGCCGGTGGATGGGGGTGAGGCCGATGGAGAAGAACAAAAGGGAGATTAGATTCGCGGAACTCCGAGCGCTGGAGCCGGAGCCGGATAAAACTGAAATGGTAGTCGAAGGTCGGGCCGTCGTGTATGACAGCCTGACAATGCTGTACGAGTGGGACGGCATTCAATATTTTGAGGTGATTGCCAGGGGCGCGCTGGACGGCGCGGACCTGACGGATGTTCCGTTCAAGTACAACCATTCCGATGCCGTGATGGTGATGGCGCGGACGCGCAATGGGACGCTGCAGTTGATGCCCGATGACCAAGGACTTGTGATTCGGGCGACGCTGGCGGACACCACGGCAGGGCGGGACCTATACACGCTGATCAAGAGGGGCGATATCGACAAGATGTCGTTCGCTTTTACTGTGGGTGACGATGACTATGAGCGAACGACTCACACGCGCACCATCAAGAAGCTGAAACGGATTTGGGATGTGTCGGCGGTGGATATCCCGGCATATTCAGATACCTCGATTTCCGCGCGAGGGTATTTCGAGGCGCAGGCGGAGGCCGAGCGCCAGGCGGCGGAGGCTGCTGCGAAACTGCGGAAGCAACTCATTATTCGCACTTACTTGTAGGGAGGAAATCCAATGGCTATAAACGCAAGACTAGGCGAGATCGCCACCAGGCGGGTGGAGATTCGCGGGCTGCTTACGAGCGGCAACGAGGCCGATCTGAACAAGATCGAAGAGGAACTGAAGGCGCTGGAGGCAGAAGAGACCGGGCTTCGCAAGCGCCTGGAGATGGCGCAGCGCATCCAGAATAACGAAGTTGAGACGCGCGTCGTCACGACCACACGGAAGCCTGAGACCCCGGAAGACCGGATGGTTGACAGGTACGACACCGCGGAATACCGCAAGGCATTCATGGATTACGTCACGCGCGGGGTCAGATCGGACAAGCTGGAGTTTAGGATAGACCAGACTACCGAGCTAGGTGACATTGGGGCGGTCATCCCTACCACGATCCTGAATCGGATTGTGGAGAAGATGGAGGAGTCCGGTCGGATCTGGAGCCGCGTAACGAAGACCTCCGTCAAGGGCGGGGTGCAGATACCCGTAAGCTCGGCGAAGCCTGTGGCTACATGGGTAGCCGCCGGCCAGATGTCGGACAAGCAGAAGAAGGTAGTTGACGACACAATCATGTTCAGCTACCACAAGCTACAGTGCCGCGTAGCCGTAGAGCTGGTGACCGGAACGGTAGCATTGCCGATCTTCGAGACCACGCTCTCTGAGAACATAGCCGAGGCCATGGTGAAGTCGTTCGACGAAGCGATTCTCCTGGGCTCCGGCGTCGGGGAGCCTCTTGGCATTGCCAAGGATCCCAGCGTGCCGGCTGGTCAGAGCGTCTCTGTGGCGGCTGCTGATTTCAGCAAGTATGAGACTTGGACCAAGCTGATGGGCAAAGTGCCGCGCAAGTATCGTTCGGGCGTTGTGTTGATCATGAACGACGGCGACTGGACTTCACACATCGAGGGCATGGTGGATGCCAACGGCCAGCCCGTGGCGCGCGTGACCTACGGCCTTACCGGCGACGCGCAGGAGCGCTTCCTCGGGCGAGAAGTGATAGCGATAGAGGATCACTTGCCGTCCATCGATACCGCCGATGTTGGCGACGTGGTGGCGATACTGGTCAAGCTGCCCGACTACATGGTGAACTCAAACATGGCGATCACCTACCGGCGCTACTTCGATGAGGACAAGGACGAGTGGGTCTCG
Organism: uncultured Clostridia bacterium; assembly: GCA_964471415.1. Taxonomy (GTDB): domain Bacteria; phylum Bacillota; class DTU025; order DTU025; family DTU025; genus UBA5389. The sequence goes on from CAYYHF010000190.1 coordinate 5,081, forward strand.
AAGGCGACAGCCATTGCCGACGGCAAGCTGGCTGATCCCAACGGCGTTGTGCTGATCAAGAAGAAGTAGGAGGATGCCAAGTGCGAGCTTACAACCATAAATATGGCCAGACGATAGAAACGGACGTGCCCGGTCTCGATGCAGACCGGGCCTTCGTTTCCCACGTGCAGTGGGCCAACCCTGCGGCGGCAGACGCCGATGCCATAGGACTGTGGCACCTGACTGCTATTGGGCAGACCGTCGTCACCGGACTAGTCGACCCCGACTACCCTCGGGCACTTGCCGTGGTGGGCAGCGTGGCTGGTATTACCGGCGACGTGACCATCACCGGCACCAACATGGCTGG
>CAYYHF010000191.1:0-5425 GCA_964471415.1 uncultured Clostridia bacterium
CAGCGAAGAACGCCCTTTCCGCTTGGATCGGAAGGGTCTCTCAGGAGCAATCCGACGACCCGAAGACCGGCGCGCGAAGACTTACCTCGACGCCGGAGGGCGGAAGGTTCGCGTCGAGCAGGAGGTCTGTGTGCAAAACCGGTGCTCAGTGCTCCATTCTGGCTCTGTAGGCATCCCAGTGCCTGCTCAGCTCGAGCCGTGGCGACAGCGACCATCAGCATCACGACTACTTGGTATCGCACGGCGTCCAGATGGCTTGCGCCCGAGACGATCTGCCTGGCTGAGTCACAGAATCACCCAGCAAGATCGGCTTGGTCTTGCCTACATGGATTAGTTCGACCGCAGCAGTGTATGCAAGGTCATTCATAGAACCGGACCTTCCCTTGTTCGTGGAATCCATAGGCATGCGGCAATGCAGGCCGATGCGGCGACCGGTCTGATACTACTTTGCCGCTGGGCGTTCCGTAGCATCTGCCGGGCCCCGGGACTTGATCGCGGGATCATAGGGCCGACCCGGCTCATGCAGGAGTTCTTCGGGTGTTGGGGTCACCATAAAGCCCTCCTGGGCAAAATGCCGATCGAGGGTCAGGGCAGTACGGATCCGTTCGTCACGCATCAGCACGAAGGATGTTGCGTCCACAAACGAATACGACTTGTCCTTGCGATGCTGGAGCAGAAGAAAGGCCGCATCAAGTTGCTCTGGAGCCAGATCGAGCACACGAGCCCGGTCGCTTGCGAGGATTATGTCGCGGAATGCCCAGAAACCTGCTGCACTCGCCCGCGCAGACAGGAGTGTGTACAACTCACCCAATACGAGGCTGCTGGTGACGAACAGAGTGCCGTTGCGATACAGCTTCAGTTGAGCTGAACGTACCTGCTCGTGCCTGCGGTCGCCTGCCGACATCAGTGAGAACCAGGCGCTTGTGTCCACGAAGCAGCGAACGCCCATCAGTCTTCCCAGTCCTTTCGGTAGATGTGGCGGTCGTGGTTCTCAGCTGCATCGCTCGGGACGTCAGGCGAGTCAATCATCCCAACTATGTCGAGCAGGGGATCGCCATCCGGCGTCTGCGCCTCTCGGGCCACAAAGCTCAGGATAGCCTCGCGAATGAGCTGAGCCATGGATACATTCCGGCGCTCTGCAAGTGACGCGAGTTCATCGCGGACGTTGGGCTCGATGTAGAATTGCATGCGGTGCATGCGACCCTGTTCTGACATGCCCGGCACCTCACCTTCATCAATGTATACACATAAACATATACATCTATACCTAGAATAGCGTCACAGGCTGTTCATGTCAAGCACGCAGCTCGACAAGAGAGGAGATCAAGTGGCTCATCACGAATCTGGCTGTGCCTATAGTTGCATCACTACGCCGCCCGTGGCACCTACGGCCGGCCTGTTTGGACCTGCGTGGGCCTTGATCATCATCTTGCGCTGGAACAGAAACCGAGGGAGTGATGCATCTTGACTGAGCTATCGATGCCCGCGGATATCGCGGAGATCATCGGAAACGGCATACTGTCACGCAATACTGCGGGGTGCTCGGCCTCGGCGGTTTACCGCGTTCAGGGCTTGACGGGAGGCGCGAACGCCTATCTGAAAATCCTCGAAGCGGTGGAAGACGATGACCTGCATCGCGAACACAACGTGCTTAGGTGGCTGATTCCGCGAGTCCCTGTGCCCCGAGTGCTGGGCTTCGCGCAGGAAGGGCGGACCCAATACCTGCTCATGACCTCATCGCCCAGGGCTACTTGCCAGTCGTAATCTACGAGGCTATCTAGTGAAAAGCGAGGCGCCACACTTCCCTGGCCGGCGCCGGCGTTGCGCGCGAGGTCTGACCTCACCTTAAGGCGTACTCCGAGCCTGGCAGGGCCGCTCGACACCCGTTCCCACCAGGGCGGGGCGAGTACTCCGAACGCGGGCTGCCGGCACCAGTACGCTGGGGTCATCGGCAGCCTGGAGGCAATGGTGGAGCGTCCAGATGTCGGCATCGGGGTCGGTCGCGCACTCAGGGTCCGCCGAGTCGGCCTCAGTATCCGGCCGCTCCAGGCGAAAACAGGTACGGAAACCGCTCGCGGCGGAAGCCGAGGACACGCTGGGGGCAGGTGCCTGGCGCACGTTCGCGGCAGCCATCTAGTCGCTGATGCCCCGGCCTTCTGTGTTGGGCGTGGGCATAGCCGGAACCACGGGGCCGACCTCAAGCAGTTCAGCTACGGCCTGGTGGTTAACGGAGAAGGCATATCGCCGCCGGGTCACGCTTCAAGGGTGCCAGCGACATTCACGCAAAAACAGGAGATAAACGATAGGGCTTGGTCGAAGATGTCTCCCGATGGGATGTTCCGGGCCCTGGGAGCATCGCCGTACGTCTACGTTACCATGCCGCGCGAAACACGGGATCCCGAAAACGCAGAAGCTGAATGCGTAAGGACGCTGAAGATGGGATGGGTGGCTGGGGCGGGAGGATTCGAACCTCCGCATACAGGATCCAAAGTCCCGTGCCTTACCGCTTGGCTACGCCCCATCAGCGCATCGGGAAACGATGCGCTTCAATTTTAGCACAAGCCAACGCTCAGCGCAATTTCATCCGCTGTGGCGTTTCATCCGCTGTGCAGAGCCGCCGGGGCAGGGCGCGCCTTGCGCCCTGCCCCGGCGGGGATCGAGTACGCGTTGCGCCGCCTAGACGTTGCTGCCCGGCCAGTTAGGTCCGGGAATGTTGCCCACTGTGCCCCCCGTGTGGGCAACGGGCTGGTTCGATGGCTGATTCAGCGGCGCGCTTGCGCCCAGTCCGCCGACTCCGCCTGCTCCCAGGTTGGACTGGAATGCGCTAGACGGCCCCTGCAGATGTGGACTGGTCACGTTCGCATATGGGCCGACCGCCTCGGAAAACCCGTACTTCACCCCGGCCGCGGTTGTGGCCGCGAGCGATGCCTGCGCTGCTTCTATCATTCTGCGGACCATGCCGCCACCTACTGATCCACAATCGCGCGAAGTCATGTCTCCCCAGTATCCGCCTTGGATGTTATGCGTGGGGATGTTGAGCTCGCCTGCAACCTCCCACTTCATCTGCTCAAGAGCTTGCCGCGCCTGCGGCACCAACGTCCGTTTGCTTCTGCGTTTTGCTGGCATGCGTTCACCTCCTCGAGTTTCTGAGTACATTCTTTGCACAGGTCATCGGGCATATGTTAGCGAACGTGAGGTGCCTGGAACGCTTCCTCCCACTGGCGGGTGAAGTTGACGAAGCTGTATGCTTGGTATATGCTCAAAGTGCTTATAGCCTCATTTCCCTAGTTCCGTTGGGGTGGAGTGAATTTATGATGTCTTTCGTGGGGCTTGTACTTGCGGCAGGGCTTGGCAAGCGAATGAAGTCCTCCTTGCCAAAAGCTCTTCACCAAGTTGCCGGGCAACCCATGATTGACCACGTAGTCGGCACGCTTGCGAAATCCGGCGCTTCGCGATTGATCACTGTGGTGGGCCATGAAGGCCAGCTTCTCCAAGATCACCTGGCCGGGCGGTCTGAGATAGTATGGCAACACGAGCAACTGGGCACCGGTCACGCCGCGGCACAGGCAGGGCCGGCGCTTGCTGATTATGCGGGAAACGTTGTCATCATGCCCGGCGATGTCCCCCTGATTCCAGTATCAGCCATTCGGAATCTTGTCAACACGCATGAATCCGGCGGATATGCTGCCACAGTTCTCACCATGGTTCTGGATGACCCCGGAGCATATGGCAGAATAGTAAGAGACCGCTTGGGCCATGTCAATTCCATAGTAGAATACCGTGATGCATCGGATGCCATTCGTGCCGTGTGCGAGGTCAATACCGGCGTTTTCTGTTTCAGAAACCGCGACTTGGCCCGCGCGCTTCCCTTGCTGTCCAACCGGAACCAGCAGGGGGAATACTACCTTACAGATGTGATATATGTGCTAATTTCCCAAAACCTTCCAGTCGGGGCAATCGCGTTGGACGATGCGTCCGAAGGGATGGGGATAAATTCCCGAGCACAGCTAGCTGCGGCTGAACAGGTGATGCGCGACCGAAAACGGCGGGCGCTCATGGACGATGGAGTGACGTTGGTAGACCCCGCAAGCACCTTCATTGATGCGCAGGCAAAGATCGGACGCGACACGGTTATCATGCCATTTACGGTTATAACAGGCGATTCGTCCATTGGCGAAGCATGCAACATCGGCCCTTATGTGTGTATTCGCGACTCATGCATAGGCGACCGATGCAACATCGGCCCGTTCGCGTTTCTACGCCCCGGCACGGTGCTTGGCGATCAGGTCAAAGTCGGGGATTTTGTGGAGATCAAGAATAGCCGGGTGGGAGAAGGCACTAAGGTACCGCACCTCAGCTACATCGGCGATGCGCTCCTGGGGTCGGGCATCAATATCGGAGCAGGCACTATCACTTGCAACTATGACGGCGTAGCTAAACATGCGACTGTAATCGAAGACGGCGCTTTCATCGGAGCCAACGCGAACCTGGTCGCTCCTGTGCGGGTGGGCCAAAACGCCTACATCGCCACCGGTTCCACGGTGACGACCGATGTGCCGGCGGAGGCTCTCGCCATCGCTCGGGCGCGTCAGGAGAACAAGGACGGGTGGGTCGCGCGGCGAAGAGCGGCTCGGGCCGATGCGATGGGCGGACCTGCCCGAGATGTCAAAGCTGCTGAGGATGCCAGGGAGGAGAAGAAGTGATGCTCGCATGCCACAGAAAACTCAAGGTCTTCTCGTGCAACTCCAGTCCGGAGATGGCTGAGGAGATCGCGGTCAACCTGGGTACCACGCTCGTGAAATCGTGTGTCGGGAGGTTCAGCGATGGCGAAATACGTGTGCAGATACATGAGAGCATAAGGGGCGCGGACGTATTCGTCATCCAGTCCCTTGCCAGGCCGGTCCACGACAATATCATGGAACTGCTCATAGTCATCGATGCGCTGAGGCGGGCATCGGCCCGGTCCATTACCGCGGTGCTCCCGTATTACGCCTACGCGCGGCAGGACCGCAAAGCAAAACCCAGAGAGCCCATTGCAGCGAAGCTGCTGGCCAATTTGATAACGGCGGCCGGCGCATCGCGGGTGCTCACAATCGACCTGCACGCGCCGCAGATTCAGGGTTTCTTCGACATCCCCCTCGACCACCTGAAGGCAGCCCCCATACTGGCGCAGCACCTGGAGGCGCGCGGGCTGCGCGGATGCGTGATAGTATCGCCGGATGTAGGCGGCGTCACCCGGGCGCGAGCGCTTGCAGAGCACCTCGATGCCACCTTGGCTATAGTGGACAAGCGTCGGCCCCGGCCTAATGTATCAGAGGTAATGAACATAATCGGCGAGGTCCGAGGCAAGCCTTGCGTAATAGTGGACGACCTGGTAGACACGGCCGGAACAATAGTCCAGGCTGCAAAGGCGCTACGCGATGCG
>CAYYHF010000192.1:0-5373 GCA_964471415.1 uncultured Clostridia bacterium
GCTCCTGTCCGTTGTGGCCATGGATGATGCCGTATGCATGCTCCTGTACGCCGTTGCCGTGTCCGTGGCGCGCGCTCTGCCTGTGGCGGGAGCGCCCCCCCAGTCAATGGCGGGTATGGCAGGCGTGTTTCTGTGGGAACTGGCAGGTTCGGTTTTGGTGGGCATTATTGTCGGCATTGCCCTGGGGTACTTTGTTAAGTACGCCCGGGGAGGCGATGAGCTGGTCATCATAGTTGTAGGGTCGGTGTTGCTCACCGCCGGGCTGGGAGCCAGGATGCATGTATCGCCCCTCATCAGTTGCTTGGTATTGGGCGCGACACTTTCGAACCTCGTCATGGGCAGCAGGAAGCTGTTTGCTACGGTAGACCGGTTTTCGCCCCCTGTGTACGTTGTTCTGTTCGCCCTTGCAGGGGTGGCATGCAGCTTCAGGTCGCTCGCGGGCTCCATTTCGCTTTTCGCTTTCTATCTGGGAGCGCGCGTGGTCGGCAAGGCGCTGGGCTCGTGCGTTGCCGCGTGGGCCATGGGGACGAGCCCGATGGTACGCCGCCGCATCGGCATATCGCTCCTACCCCAAGCGGGCTTGGCTGCGGGGCTTGCTGTAGCTGCCGGCGTTGCGCTGCCGGATCACCGTTCAATGCTGGCATCTCTGGTAGTTCCCGGGATATTGGTATTTGAAGCGATGGGCCCGGCGCTTTTGTCAACATCGCTTAAGAGATCCGGCGAGATACGCGCCGGCGATTCGGCGCCTGCCGAGGCATGAGGTTGACAAGAAGGTAGGGGCTGATTATGCACTCGTTCTCTCTATCTGATCCTGAGCCGCGGTGCGTGCGCATGACGGGCGCAGCTGTCGTTGTGCTGCGCGCAGCGATCGTGACGGCGTGCTTGATGCTCGCTCTAGACAGGCTCATGATACGCCCGGGCCTCATAACCACCGTGATGCCGGCAATCGCGGTATCTGTCGGTTTTTGGCTGCTGGGCAGGAGATACAACCGCCGAACAGCCGCTGTTATCGCCTCCGTCTTTGACTTGGCTCTCATATCCATCTGTGTCTATCTGGGCGATGGGCCTGCCAGCGAGGCCTACCCTCTGTACTTCATCGAGCTCGCCATCATTGCCCTCCAACCCAGCGCGATATCTCCTTCTTTGGGCGGGATCCTGGCAGCCGGCTTGTATGCGGCGGCTTCTCGTCCGTGGTCGCCGGCAGCGGCGATTACGGGTTGGGCCCTTCCCTATAGGTGCTGTGTCATCTTGTTCGCAGGCGGGGGAGTAGGGTTAGTGTCGCAGGTGTTGCGAGAGCGCACTGTCCAGCTTGCCTCCTCCCGTGAGAAGCTGGATAGGAGGGCTCACTGGGACCAGGTCCTGGCGCGGATTACGCGCAAGATCAACTCCGGGATCGGACTTCAGGCAACGCTGGAGCTGAGCCTCGATGGCGGGCTGGAGGTGTTGGGCGGCGACATCGTGCTGTTGGCCTTGAAGGACCGGCAGGGCCGGTTGGTCGCGTCTGCCTGCAGAAACCTGCCGCCCGGCTTGTGCGGTCGGGTGCTGGGCAGGAGCGAAGGGCTCGTAAGCGTGGCCGCCTCGCAGAGGCAGACGGTGAGGATAACCGACTATGCATCATTCGAAGCCGCCATCCCTGAGGTTGCCAAGGAAGGGCCGTGCGCAGTAGTCGCCACGCCCTTGATGTCCGGACCGGAGTGCATAGGAGTCCTGGCGTTCGGCGACAGGCGGCAGGGAGCGTCCTACACCGCCGAAGACTGCGAGTTTCTGGAGATGCTCGGGAAGCAGCTGAGCGTGGTTGTGGGCAATGCCCGCCTCCTGGAAGAGGTGCGCAGGAGGGCGGACTATCTCTCCACGCTCAACGAAGTCTCCATGGGTCTCACCTCAATTCTTGAGCGGGATGCGCTTTTTGAGAAGATATACCGCGAGGTGTGCCGGATCATCTCCGTCGATGCGTTCTTTGTGGCCATATATCACGCTCAAAGCCGTGAGCTGGAGATCGCGTTCCTCATGGACCAGGGCGTCCGATCGCCTTCCATGCGCTTCAAACTTGACTCGGGTCCCACAGCTACGGTGGTAACGAGCGGGCAACCGCTTCTTGTGAACCTTCAGGGCGACGATGAACTGGACGGAGGACGGCGCATCGGGCATACCCCCGACCCAACGCGCTCGATCATCATAGTGCCCATGCGCATGGGCGCGCATGTCGTGGGCGCGATCTCGGCGCAGAGTTACGTTGTGAACGCGTATGGAGATGAGGAGAAGAACCTGCTCATGACCATCGCGTCCAGCGCGGCGATAGCCTTGGAGAACGCGCGGCTCTACCAGTCGGCCCGCGAGTCATCGCTCACCGACGACCTCACCGGACTGGGCAATTACAGGTACTTCTGCGACTTGCTCGAAAAGGAGATCGAAAGGGCTGCGAGGCATGGAACGCCTCTGTCCCTCGTCATGCTGGATTCCGACAGCCTGAAGCACATTAACGACAAGTACGGGCACGCCATCGGCGATGCGCACCTGATCCACCTGGCCGATACTATGAGGGCCGTGGCCCGCAAGTCCGACATACTGGCGCGATACGCCGGCGACGAGTTCATGATAATCCTGTCCAACACAACGCAGGACGATGCTTTGGCACTTGCTGAGCGACTTCGGGCTCGGATGGAGAGCGCGCCTCTCATGGTAGACGGCCACCCCGTTACCGCCACCATAAGCCTGGGCGTGGCCTCTGTGCCCGAATGCGGACGATCAGTCGATGCTCTGGTCAGGGCTGTGGACGCGGCCATGTATGAGGCCAAGCGCCAGGGCAAGAACAGGGTCGTTCAGGCTCTGGGCGAGGCCGCCGCCTGGGACCTGGGCTGAGGCGGCCGGCGCGCGCCCGGTCGGCATACGCCAGGTCATACGAGTCGCTTTACCAAATCCTCCGGCGCCCCGGGCAGCATGTCGGCGGGCGCCAGCTCCAACAGGGTATATGCGCCGGGCGGCATCTTGAGCCCGGCCCTGAGAGCGCCCACCATAATCTGGCCTGTTGCGGCAGGGTTGGATATCTGCATCTCCCAACGGAGCAGTTGGTTGCAGGTACAGCCCGCAGTGCCTTTCCTCTCGATCGTCACTCTGTGTCCGCCATCGGCTATATGCCGCACGCACATCGCTTCGAATACATCGGTCTCATCGTGTACGAAATACGGGTCTTGTCGGATATCGCACGCTACGTCATCGAAAGGCCGCGACCCATCAAGCTTGACGTACACCGCCCGCCTGTGCCTGCCGTAGCCCGCAGGCAAAGTGATAGACACTGCGTCCGCCACCCCAGGCAGCGCGCGCGCGGCCACTGAATGGCCCATGCTCATTCCCGGCCCGAAGTTGGTGTAGGTGATCCCGAGGGGAGCGATGACTTCCAGGAGTGCCCTAACAACGGAGTCGATGCCCGGATCCCAGCCTGCGGCGACTACGGCTGTCGCCTTGCCCGAAATGGCGACCTCATTCAGCGCCATCTTGTGGCCCAGCAGCGCATCTTTGTGTATGTCGAACGAATCTACCACGCTTATTCCCGCCTGCAAGAGCCTGCGCTCCTCCGGCTCGAGCTGGCGTGTAGGCCCGCACATCAGGGCGGCCTGTACCCCGTCTAGCTGCTCTATTCGAGTAACCGCGGGAACATCCCAGGTCGATCCGGATGCGCGTTCTCCCGGCTCCGCTCTTCTTCTGACGATGCCGGCCAGCTGAAAATCCGGCGATGCGGCTATAGCATCGGCCGCGCCTCGCCCCACATTCCCTAGCCCAACTACGGCTACTCGGGTTTTCGCCATCAGAATACGCCTCCCAATACCCGGCTATCTGGATTATACAACATCCCGAGGCTCCGCGCTCCAAACGTCTGTGCATCGCGCGAACGTCAATGGTATAATGGCTTCGTGTGACCGATGCAAAACTGCATTGCGACTGGGGGGCCCCGATTTGGATCTGGTTTCGATACGCGATGATCGTTGCACGATGTGTCGTACGTGTGTCGATGTGTGCCCGGTCAGCGCGGTAAGCGCCGATGATGGAGCCATACGCGTCAGGAGCGACCTCTGCATAGGATGCGGCGCCTGTGTGCGAGAATGCCTTCACGAAGCGGCAACGTTTGCCGGCGGCGCGCGCGCCGCATTGGACCTGTTGGCACAGGGCGACACGGCGGTGATCGTGGCGCCCGGCTTCCCCGGCGCCTTTCCAGACAGCGATCCGGCGCGGTTCATCGGCGCGCTAAGGCGCCTGGGATTCGCTTTTGTGTGGGAAGCATCGGCAGCTTGGGAAATTTTGGCCGTGCACTACCTAATGGAGCTGGACGGGCACTCAGGGCGCGTAGGCCCTGCGATTAGTTCGGCATGCCCGGCCGTTGTGCGTCTGATTGAGGTGCACAGACCAGATCTTGTGCCCCGCCTTGTGCCGCTTGCCTCTCCCATTGTGGCGACATCGCGGGCGGCTCGCGCGTGCGGGCAGACGCGGATTGTGTGTGTCGCCTCCTGCGGCGCTGCTAGAATCGAGTGCCGTTGTGACGACCGGTGGGTTGAGGGCGGGCCGGACGTGGTGCTCACCTTCTCCGAATTGGCGAAACTCATTGACGAGTCGACAGTGTGCATAGACGACTGCTCGCCATCGCCGCCTGATGTAGCGGCCCAGGGCGCATGGCGTATGGCGGGCTTGCCGGCAGGCTTGCTCCACAGCCTGGAGGCAGGGGGAGGCGCGTTTGGGCAGGGCGCTGTGAGCGCCATGGGCGTTCGAGAGTGCCTGGAAGTCCTTGACGCGATTTCATCGGGCGAGCTCAGCGCTCCACTGGTGGAGATGTCGCTTTGCAGGGGTTGTGTGGACGGCCCGGGGTATCCGCCGCAGTCCGCAGCATGGCGGCGCCGTCGAGCATTGATCGCGTACGCCGCCGGAAGCGATGATGCAGATGTCAGAATCATGTCAACGCGACTGGCATCATCGGGTGTGGCCATCGACGAGATCGACATCACTCGATCTTTCACCCCCTCGCCTCCCGCAGAGAGCGAGCCAGGCGCGATTGCTTCTATGCCTCGCTGGTTGCATCGTCCGCAATCGAATCTGGGAGCGCGCGCCTCTTCTTCAAGCTTCCTGGAGGAAGACGAGCCGGTGGACATGGTGGCATACAGCGCTGCGATGGAGAGTGTAATCACGTTGGTGCAGAAGGTGTGCAACGTGTCGTCGACCGTGCTGATCACGGGCGCATCCGGCGTGGGCAAGGAGGTAGTGGCCAGATATATCCACAGGACCGGCAATCGAAGCGCTGGCCCGTTCGTCAAGATCAACTGCGCCGCCATACCCGAGACACTGCTGGAGTCGGAGTTGTTCGGGTATGAGGAGGGCGCCTTCACGGGC